>JAGQRU010000264.1 GCA_020425105.1 Paracoccaceae bacterium | reverse complement strand
GCGGGGGGGGCCGCGGGGGGCTCGCCCAGGGCCTGGTCGTATTCGCCCTGGCTGCGGGCGACGCCGCGGAAATTGAACCGCAGAACCGTGAACCCCATGTGGTAGAAGGTATAGTGCAGATCGTACACCACCCGGTTGTTCATGTTGCCGCCAAATTGCGGATGCGGGTGCAGAACGATGGCGATCGGGGCATCCTTGGCCTTTTGCGGATGGTAGCGACCTTCTAGGCGGCCCTCGGGGCCGGGAAAGATAACCTCGGGCATCGGGCGGGTGGTACTCCTTAGCTCTGGACTGCTCGGCGCGGGTGCTTGACGTTCCCCATCCGAGATTTTAGAGCAATTCTAAAGAACTCTGCGGGTTTTGTTTCTCGGGCTTTGCAAGTAACCATCCCGGCAAGATTGGTCAATGGCGCAGGGGGGGGAGGGCCATGAAACTCAGCACGAAGGGTCGATATGCCATGGTCGCGCTGACCGATCTGGCGCTGCAGCCCGAAGACGGGCTGGTGACGCTGGGGGAAATCGCCAAACGGCAGAGCATTTCCCTGGCCTATCTGGAACAGTTGTTCGTGAAGCTGCGCCGCGCGGGGCTGGTGGAATCGGTGCGCGGGCCGGGCGGCGGGTACCGGCTGTCGCGGGCGCCGAGCGCCATCCGGGTGTCGGAGATTCTGGGCGCGGTGGATGAAACGGTCAGTGCGCTGCACACCGGGTCGGCGGCGTCGGGCGGGCTTTCGGGGTCCAAGGCGCAATCGCTGACCAACCGGCTGTGGGAAGGCTTCAGCGCGCATGTCTATGTTTTCCTGCATCAGACGCGCCTGTCGGACATTGTCGCCAATGAACTGGCCCCGTGCCCGGCGGTGCCCAGCCTGTTGCGGATCGTGGACGAATGACCGGGCGGCCGCCCCGCGCCTATCTGGACTGGAACGCCACCGCGCCGCTGCGGCCCGAGGCGCGCGCGGCGATGATCGCGGCCATGGATCTGGTGGGTAATCCGTCGTCGGTGCATGCCGAAGGGCGCGCGGCGAAGGCGCTGCTGGAACGCGCCCGGGCGCAGGTGGCGGAAGGTTTCGGGGCGCAGGCATCCGATATCGTCTTCACCTCGGGCGCGACGGAGGCCGCGGCACTGGCCCTGGCGGGCCGCGATCTGTCGGGGTCGGACATCGAACATGACGCGGTGCGCGCCTGGACCCGCGGCGATTTGCCGTGCGGGGCGGACGGCGCGGTGGCCGTCGCGGACCCGGCGCAAGCGGCGCTGCAGGCGGCCAACAGCGAAACCGGCATCCTGCAGGATCTGCCGCCCGGGCTCGCGGTCTGCGATTTCACCCAGGCCTTCGGCAAGATTCCCCTGGCTTTCGACTGGACCGGGGTTGAGATGGGCCTGATTTCGGCCCACAAGATCGGTGGCCCGAAAGGCATCGGGGCGCTGGTGATCCGCCGCGGCACCGATCTGGCGGCCCAGATCCGCGGCGGGGGGCAGGAAATGGGGCGCCGGTCCGGCACGGAAAACCTGATTGGAATCGCGGGCTTCGGCGCCGCAGTTGAAGCTGCGCAGCGGGATCTGGCCGATGGCGTGTGGGATCGGGTGGCCAATCTTAGAAAAGTTCTAGAATCGGGATTGGAAGCCGGGGGAAAAGAAACTATTTTTGTCGGGAACTCGGTGCGGCGACTCCCCAACACCACCTGCGTGATCGCGCCGGGGTGGAAGGGCGAAACCCAGGTGATGCAAATGGATCTGGCGGGCTTCGCGGTATCGGCGGGGTCGGCCTGTTCGTCGGGCAAGATGCGGGAAAGCGCGGTGCTGAAGGCCATGGGGTTTGCCCCGGAACTGGCCCGGTCCGCGCTTCGGGTGTCGCTGGGGCCGGCCACGACCGAAGACGAGGTGAACCGCTTCGCCGAGGCCTGGACACGGGCCTATGCCCGGGCCCGCACACGCGCCGCCTGACGGGGCACCGGCAGGCTACGACGGGTCGCGCCACGCAGGCGCGCAGACAGAAATTCCGGGTCCGGGCGGGCCCGACAGGGGAAGATGAGGGCGATGGCTGCTTTGGACAACACCACAGAGGTTCGCGAAGGCGTCGACCGGGAAACCGTCGAAACCGTTCAGTCGATGGCGGGCAAGTACAAATACGGCTGGGATACCGAGATCGAGATGGATTACGCCCCCAAAGGCGTGAGCCCCGAGATCGTGCGGCTGATTTCGGAAAAGAACGGCGAGCCGGAATGGATGACCGACTGGCGTCTGCAGGCCTTCGAGCGCTGGGAGAAGATCGAGGAACCCAGCTGGGCGATGGTGCATTATCCGCCCATCGACTATCAGGACCAGTATTACTACGCCCGCCCAAAAAGCATGGATGTGAAGCCGAAATCGCTGGACGAGGTCGATCC
>JAGQRU010000263.1 GCA_020425105.1 Paracoccaceae bacterium | reverse complement strand
ATCAATTGGTCGTAGGTTCGATCCCTACCGCCGGAGCCAAAATCTCAAACGATACAAGCCGATAGATTTTGGCACGACCCTGACTGGGGTTCGGCAGAAGCTAGCCCCGCAGACGGCGATCTGGGCTTTGCTTACAGGGCGTCTGGCACCGGGAGTGCTGCCAAGCCGACGCGGCGGCCCTCTGACAGCAGGATATTATAGGTCCGGCAGGCGGCGGGGCTCGCCATGGGCTCAGCGCCGATCCCGGCCTGCTCAAGCGCCTGGCGCATCGCCGCCGGAAGATGCGCGGTCTGGGCGCCCGTGCCGACAAACAGCACATCGATCCGGTCGGCCGCGGCCAGAATGGGATCCAGATCTTCAAATCCGCGCCACATCGTGGCTCCGACGTCGGGCAGCAGCAACACCCCACCTTGGACAACCGCGCCGCCGACGCGGAAGAACCCCGGCCCATATCCGTCTACGGGCCGGCCCTGGCCGAACTGGATTTCATTCAACCGCATGGGCTACGCTCCATTTGCGACGCGCCAACAGAGACCAGCCCCGGACGACGGTACCGCCAATACCACCGCGTCACGCGCGCGTTCAGGCATCGATATCGGCGAATTGCGTTCCCGCCTTTGCATCCGGCTTCGACCAGTCGCGCTTGACCCCAAGATAGAGCAGCACCGTCGACGCCACAAAGACCGAGGAATAGGTCCCGATCAGGATGCCCCAGATCATGGCGAACACGAAGCCCCGGATCACATCGCCGCCCAGAACGAACAGCGACACGAGCGCAATCAAGGTCGTGAGCGAGGTCATCACCGTCCGGCTCAGGGTTTCGTTGATCGACAGGTTCAGCACCTCTTTCAGGGGCTTGGTCTTGAACCGGATCAGATTTTCCCGCGCCCGGTCGAAGACCACGACCGTATCGTTCAGCGAATACCCGACGATTGTCAGAAGCGCTGCGATGATCGCCAGATCGAACTTGATCTGCAGCAGGCTGAATATCCCGATGGTCACCAGAACGTCATGGATCAACGCAACCACGGCGCCCACGGAAAACTGCCATTCGAACCGCAACCAGATGTAAAACAGCACCGCGCCGATGGCCAAAGTCACGGCCAGGACCGCCGTCTGTACCAGTTCACCGGAAACTTTCGGACCGACAGATTCCACCGACGGAAAGGTGATCCCCGGATCGACGGTCTTCAGCGCGGCCTCGACCGCATCGATGGTCGCCACGGCGGCCACGGCGTCCCCCTCTTCGGTCTGGGATTCGATGCGGATCTGCGCCACGTTCTGTGTGTCGGAGAAGGACGGGTCGAACACCTCGGTGATGGCCACGTCGCCAAGCCCCAAAGGCGCGATGGCGTCGCGATAGGCGGCCACATCGACGGGCATGGGGCTTTCAGTGCGGATGGTGGTGCCGCCGCGAAAGTCGATGCCGTAATTCAGCCCGATGACCGCGAAGACCACTGCAGACATCACAACCGCCAGCATGGATGCCCCGAAGGTCAGCTTCCAATAGCGGAAGAAATCCCAGTTCGTATCCGACGGAACGAGTTTCAGGCGTATCATCCTAGATCTCCAACGTCTTGGGGCGGCGGCGTTCAAACCAGATGACGATCATCAGCCGGGTGACGTAGATCGCGCAGAAAACGGATGTGATGATCCCAAGGCCCAGCGTCACCGCAAAGCCGCGCACCGGGCCGGATCCGACCATGAACAGGATACCGGCGGTGATCAGCGTGGTCACGTTCGCGTCCAGAATGGCCGACAGGGCCTTTTCATAGCCCAGCTCGATCGCCCGCGCCGGACCCTTGGCGGTCTTCAGCTCCTCCCGGATGCGTTCGAAGACCAGAACGTTGGCGTCCACCGCCATCCCGATGGTCAGAACGATCCCCGCGATACCGGGCAAGGTCAGCGTGGCGCCGATCAGCGACAGAAGCCCGAAGATCAGACCAACATTGACGATCAAGGCCAGATTGGCCAGCAGACCGAAGAAGCCATAGCTTGCGGCCATGAAGATCAGCACCGCGGCGAAGGCGACGAGGCTCGCCGTCTTGCCCGCGTCGATGCTGTCCTGACCCAGTTCGGGCCCGATGGTGCGTTCTTCCAGAAAGGTCATCCCTGCCGGCAGCGCGCCAGCACGCAGCAACACCGCAAGCTCGGTGCTTTCTTCGACCGAAAAGCTGCCGGTGATGATGCCGGACCCGCCGGCGATATGGCTTTGGATCACCGGGGCGCTGATCACCTCGTTGTCCAGAATGATGCCAAAGGGGCTGCCGATATGAGCAGCGGTGTAGTCGCCGAACTTGCGCGCGCCCTGCGGGTCGAACCGGAAGCTGACTGACGGGCGGCCGTTCTGGTCGAAGGCCGGCCGGGCATCGGTCAACTCGTCGCCGGACACCACCACCTGATCTTCGACGATATAATAGGTTTCCGGGTCATCCAGCGACGGCAGCAACAGATTGCCCGGCCCGGGATTCGCTGCCGGATCGCTCGTACGGCCCAGAACCGATTGGAAGGTCAGCCGTGCGGTGGTGCCGATCAGGCCCTTCAGTTCGTCCGCCGATCCGATCCCGGGAACCTGGATCAGAATTCGCCGGTCGCCCTGCCGCTGGATGGTGGGTTCGCGCGTGCCGACTTCGTCGACGCGGCGGCGGATGATCTCAAGGCTCTGCTGGATCGTGCGGTCGTCGGTCGCCTTTTTCTCGGCCTCGCTCAACCCGACAACGATCTGGTCGCCCTCAGAGGTGACGGCGATATCGGACGCGCCGACCCCGGTGAGCGATACGATCGGCCGGGCCAGATCGCGGACGACAGCGATGGCCCGGTCCATCTGGGTCGGATCGCCGATGCGCACGCGCAATTCATCCGGCGCGCTGTCCACACGGCGGATCGTGCCGATGCTGGCGCGCTCCGCGCGCAGCGCATTGCGGATTTCGGGCCAGAGCCCGTCCATCCGGTCCGCATACACATCTTCGACCTGCACCTCGGCCAGAAGATGCGCCCCGCCGCGCAGATCGAGCCCCAGATTGACAATGCCAGAGGGCAGAAAAGACGGCCAGAACGCGGTGTCCGCGGCCTGTTCAGGGGTCGCCTGCCCCCCTTGGGCCGCGATGGCGGCCAGCGCGTCGTTATGGGTTTCCACCCGGGCGTAAAAAAGGTTGGGCAGCGCCAGGACCAGCCCGGCGACGACCACAGCCCAGATCAACACCCGTTTCCAAAGCTGAATCTGCAGCATTGCGCGCGCTCCGCGGCAAGAGGATCAGAAAAGGCCGGGGCAGATCAATCCGCCGCGGGTTCGGTCTTGCTCAGCACCTGCGCGATGGTGCTCTGAATGACCCGCACCTTCACACCTTCGGCGATCTCGACCTCGACCTCGCCGCCTTCCTTGACCTTCACCACCTTGCCGATCAGACCGCCCTGGGTCACCACTTGGTCGCCACGGCGCAGGGCCTCGACCATCTTCTGGTGCTCTTTGACCTTCTTCTGCTGCGGACGAATGAGCAGGAAGTACATGATCGCGAAAATCAGGATCAGCGGCAGAAAGCCGGAAATGGCCTTCATCGGATCACCGCCGGCCTGGGCCAGAGCGGGCGAAGCGGTCAGAGCAGCCAGTGCAGCAAGGCTAAAGCGAACGGACATGAGGTCTCCTTAAGATCATAGGACGGGTCCCGTCGAATTGGCGCGCACCCTAGGGCCGGTCCGCAGCCTTGGCAAGGCGATCCCCAAACCCCGCCCGAAAGGCTCGCCGCGGCATTTCCACGGCGCGGCAGCCCGGGCGATGGGGGGTGGACCGGGCGGCGGTCCGGACCGTGCGCGCGCCCTGATTGCGCCTTGGCCCTTGCGGCGAAGTCGTTCATAAGTCCGCGCAAACGAGTACGGGACCGATCCATGCACGATATCCGCTTCATCCGCGACACCCCCGACATCTTCGATGCCGCCATGGCCCGCCGTGGGCTGGACGGCATTGCGGCCAAGGTTCTGGCCATCGACACGGCCCGGCGCGAAAAGATCACGGCTTCCGAATCTGCCCAGGCAGATCGCAACGCGGCGTCCAAACAGGTGGGCGCGGCCAAGGCCGCCGGAAATGACGCGGAATTCCAGCGATTGCGCGACCTTGTCGCCGCCAAGAAGGACGAAATCGCCACGCTGGACGCGGAAGCGAAAGCGGCGGACGAGGCGTTGCGCGATCTGCTGATGTCCCTGCCCAACATCCTTCTGGACAGCGTCCCGGATGGCGCCGACGAAACCGAAAACGTGGAAATCAACCGTTGGGGCACCCCCGCCAGTTTCGATTTCCCGGCGAAGGAGCACTATGATCTGGCGGGCGTCAAACCCGGCATGGATTTCGAAACCGCCGCAAAGCTGTCGGGGGCCCGGTTTGTGGTGCTGTCCGGCGCGGTGGCCCGGATCCACCGCGCGCTGGCCCAGTTCATGATCGACACCCATGTGGACGAAAACGGGCTGACGGAAACCTGGACCCCGGTGCTGGTGCGCGAAGAGATGTTGTATGGCACCGGCCAGTTGCCGAAATTTGGCGAAGACAGCTATCAGACCCGCGAAGGATGGTGGCTGGTGCCGACGGCGGAGGTCACCTTAACAAACATCGTCAACGGCTTGATTGTCGAAGAAAGCTACCTGCCCCGCCGCTATGTGGCGCACACCCAGTGTTTCCGGTCCGAAGCCGGATCGGCGGGCCGCGACACGGCGGGCATGCTGCGGCAGCACCAGTTTGAAAAGGTCGAGATGGTGTCGATCACCCATCCCGACGCCGCACTGGAGGAACACGCACGCATGACCCGCTGCGCCGAAGGCATTCTGGAACGGCTGGAACTGCCCTATCGTACCGTGGCTTTGTGCAGCGGCGATACGGGCTTTGGCGCGCAGCGCACCCATGACATCGAAGTCTGGCTGCCGGGGCAGAACACCTATCGCGAAATCAGCTCGGTGTCGGTCTGCGGCGCCTTTCAGGCCCGGCGCATGAACGCCCGCTTCCGTCCGGAAGGCGGCGGCAAGCCGGAATTCGTCCATACCCTGAACGGATCCGGCCTGGCTGTCGGCCGGGCCCTGATCGCGGTGCTGGAAAATGGCCAGACCGAAGAGGGCGGCGTGGCCCTGCCGGCGGCGCTGCACCCGTATCTGGGCGGCAAGTCGCGCCTGACAGCCGACGGCGGTCTGGAATAACCTCGACGGGCCGCCGCGCGGCGGCCCCACCGCCTATTCGGGGCGCTTCGCCCCCAGATGCTTGCGCAGCTTCGAGGGACCCTTTTTCTTGCGGTCCTTATAGGGATTCTTGTCGGCCTGACTGCGCAACACCATGCGGATCGGCGTGCCCGGCATATCAAAGTCGCCCCGCAATCCATTGATAAGATAGCGCTTGTAGCTCTCCGGCACCTTGTCCGGATGCGAACACATCACCACAAACCCCGGTGGCCGGGACTTGGCCTGGGTCATGTAGCGCATCTTGATCCGTCGTCCACCCGGCGCGGGCGGCGGATGCGCCTCCAGCATGCCCGCCAGCCACAGGTTCAGCTTCGCGGTCGGCACCCGGCGGTTCCAGACCTCATGGGCCTTGAACACCGCCTTCTGCACGCGGTCGAGCCCGCGCCCGGTGCGCGCAGACACCGTCACCAGCGGCGCGCCGGACAACTGCGGCAACAGGCGGTCGAACGCCTCCTTAAGCTCTGCCAGCCGGGCCTGGCGATCTTCGACCAGATCCCATTTGTTCACCGCAATCACCACCGCGCGGCCTTCGCGCTCCGCCAGATCGGCGATGCGCAGATCCTGCTGTTCAAAGGGAATTTCGGCGTCCAGCAGAACCACCACCACTTCGGCGAATTTCACCGCGCGCAGGCCGTCGGCCACGGACAACTTTTCCACCTTGTCCTGCACCTTGGCCCGCTTGCGCATGCCCGCGGTGTCGAACACCCGCACCGGGCGCCCGTCCCATTCCATGGTGACCGAGATCGAATCGCGGGTGATGCCCGCCTCGGGGCCCGTCAGAAGCCGGTCTTCGCCCAGAAGCTGATTGATCAGTGTCGACTTGCCCGCATTGGGGCGCCCCACCACGGCCACCTGAACAGGCCGGCCCGGATCCACCGCGCCGTCGCCGTCTTCCAGATCCACATCTGTTTCCGGCGCGTGGCGTTCGGCCAGTTCTTCGAATTCCTCGGCAATGGGGCGCAGGACGGACATCAGGTCGCTCATGCCTTCGCCATGTTCCGCCGAGATCCGCAGCGGTTCGCCCAAGCCAAGGCTGTAGGCATCCAGCACCCCGGATTCGCCCGCAGCACCTTCGGCCTTGTTGCAGGCCAGGATCACCCGCCGCCCGCGCCGCCGCAGAATATCGGCAAAGACCTGATCGGACGGCGTGACCCCGGCCCGGGCGTCGATCATGAACAGACACACATCCGCCATGTCGACCGCGCGTTCGGTCAGGCGCCGCATGCGGCCCTGCAGGCTGTCATCGGTGACCTCTTCAAGCCCGGCCGTGTCGATCACGGTGAACCGCAGATCGGCCAGACGCGCCTCGCCGTCGCGCAGGTCGCGCGTCACGCCGGGCTGGTCGTCGACCAGCGCCAGCCGCCGCCCGACAAGGCGGTTGAACAGCGTAGACTTGCCCACATTGGGCCGGCCGACAATGGCAAGGGTGAACATGACGGACTCCTGGCGGATAAGCGCGAAGCGCCTCCTTACACCGTCACTGCGTCAACGGAAAGCGTGCAACTTGCCGTTCGTCGTCACCACATAAAGCACCTGCCCCGCCACCACCGGATTGGCCGCTGCCGGTGCGCCCAGATCGGTCGCGCGCAACAGCTGCCCCGAGGCCGGATCGATCTCGCGCAGCATGCCGTCGCCCGATGCCACGATCAGCCGCCCGCCGGCAAGAACCGGCCCGAAATGGGCGAAGACCCCATGCCTGCGGCGGATCTTTTCCTCGGTATAAAGCGGCAGCGTTGCCGACCAGATCTTTTCGCCGCTTCCGGCGTCAAGCCGCACCAGTTCCGCCTGATCCGAAATCAGGAAAACGGACCCGCCCGCAGGCCACACGGCGCTGACCGCACCTTCGCCGGCAGTCCAGATCCGTTCGCCGGACGCAAGATCGAGCGCCGCCAGCCGCCCTGAAGGGGTCCCCACATAGACGGTGTTGCCCTGCACCACCGGGTCGCCGCTGATATCGGTCACGGCGGTATAGGCGCGGCCCGGGCGTTGCCCGGTCACGGTGGAGGTCCACAATTGCACCCCCCCCTCACGCAGCGCCGCGATCATGTCGCCCGACCCAAAGGGAAAAAGAACCGTGCGTCCGGCCACTGCGGGCGCGGCACCGGTATTGACCACCGACCCGGTTTCGGCGGCGGCAAGCTGCCAAAGAACCCGCCCGGTTTTCGCGTCGATCGCCCACGCCTTGCTGTCGCGCGTGGTCAGATAGATCAGATCGCCCGCCACGGTGGGCGCGCCGCTGGGCGCGCTGCCCAGCTTCTGTTGCCAGATCACCGCGCCGCTGGTTGCGTCCAGCACATGCAGGATGCCATAGCCGGTGGCCGCATAGATCCGCCCGCCCGCATAGGCCAGCCCGCCCCCCGCCGCTTCGCCCGCGCGTTCGCCAGACGGGGTCAGGTCGCGGGCCCATATGACACCGCCCGATGTGCTGGTGGCCTGCAACTGGCTGAACGCCGACAAGGTGAAGATCTTGCCCGCGGCCACCACCGGATCGGCGGACATCCGCACACGCCGCGTACCCGGCGAGCCGATGGACGCGGTCCAGATCCGCGACAGCGATGGGCCAAGAGCCGGATGCGCAATCCGATGCTCCACCCCGCCATTGACATGGGTCCATTCGGCATTGGTCGCGGCACCCGGAAGCGCGATCTTGCGCGGCTCGCCCGTCACCGCATAGGCCGCGATGGGCACCCGCGACACCGGTTCCGGCGCCGGGGTCACCGGCGTTCCGGCCTCTTGCTGTTTGGCCAGCGCGTCGGCCGCGGCGGTGATGTCGCGCGGATCGAACCGGTCGCCAGCCAGGATTTCCTCACCGGGGCCGCAGGCCGCAAGCGCCAGAAGCGCCGCCAGCACGCTGCCCAGGCCCAGACGGGTCACGCGAAGCACAGACACCAAATCACGCGCCCCCGCCGCCGCCGAGAACGATCAGGATCTGCTGGGCCCGCTGCCGTTGTGCCGCGGATGTGCCGGCGTCTTCGATCACTTCGGACAGCAACTCCTGTGCCATATCGTTTTCACGCCGCTCAAGATGCAACAAGGCCTTCTGTTCCAACGCCACCAGCCGCAGCGGCGCCCCGGGCGCCGTCAGCGGCTCCAGCCGCGCAATCCGCTGATCCGACATCATTGGATAATCGGCCAGCATGGTCAGCTTCAGCGTCGCCAGATCGCGATAGATCTGCGGCAGCGCGGCGTTGGCGATCACGGTTTCCAGCAGATCACCGGCCCGTTTGGCGTCGACCGGTGCCGCCTCGCCCGCCGCGAGAAGTGCCACCAGCGCCTCTGCCGCACCTTCTGCCGGAATGCCTTCCAGCGCGCTCAGCCGCGACAACGAACTGTCCCGCTCCAGCGCCTGATAGATCGCATCGCCCAGAGCCTGCGCCTTGGCGGTGGCCTGCGCCTTGCGCCATTCGTTAAACCCCGCGCCCCCGACAACCAGAAACACCGCCAGAACCGCGATCCAGCCGTATTTTCGCCCAAAGGCGAAAAGGCGGTCGCGGCGGACCTCTTCGGTGACCTCTTCGATAAAGCTGTCTGACTGGCTCACCTGATGCCTCCAAATCCCCGTGAAACGGGTTTAACGTCTTGCAGCAGGCATTGCCAAGGTCCGGGCCCGGGCGCAACCGCCTATTTCCGGCATTCACGACTCTGGCCCGGGTTGAAGATGGGTTACGGATTGCCTAATCTGAACTGGTCGGTTCAGTGTATTGGCGGCGCCGGGACCCTGAACCTCTGCGGCGCCGCACAAAAAAGGTTGGTCATGAAAAGTCTTTCGATACTGACCGCGTTGGTCGTCGGAATTGCGCTTTATGCGCTGGTCTTCGAACGGGACCGGCTGCTGAGCTTTGCCGGACGCGACGCTGCCCCGGCGGCGGAGGCAACAGAAGCCGCGCCGCGCGAAACGCCGCAGGCCGCGGCACAGGCCGCAGCAAAAGATCCCGAAAACCTGGTCTCCGTGGTCGTTCTGAACAGCACCGCGCAGGTGGTGGATAACGCCATTGTGCTGCGCGGCCAGACCGAAGCGGCCCGCCAGGTCGATGTGCGCGCGGAAACCGGTGGGCTGGTCATCTCTCCGCCGCTGCGCAAGGGGGCCTTTGTCGACGCCGGCACCACGCTGTGCCAGATCGACCCCGGCACGCGCCCCGCGCAACTGGCCGAAGCGCAGGCACGGCTGGCAGAAGCATCCATTTCCAACACCGCCGCGTCCAAGCTGGCCGAAGGCGGCTTTGCGTCGGAAACCCGCGCGGTGGGCGCCAAGGCCACGTTGCAGGCCGCGCAGGCGGCGGTCGAGGCTGCAGAGACCGAAATCGGGCGGCTGACCCTGGCCGCGCCCTTCGCCGGGCTTCTGGAATCCGACGCCGCCGAACTGGGCAGCCTGATGCAGGCCGGATCGCTTTGCGCCACGGTCATCCAGCTCGACCCGATCAAGATCGTCGCCTATCTGCCGGAAACCGCCATCGACGCCATCCGGCCCGGCGCCACCGCCGAGGCGGCGCTGTCCTCCGGGCGCGCGGTGACGGGTCAGGTGAGCTATATCGCCCGCTCCGCCGATCCCGCGACCCGCACGTTCCGGGTGGAGATTTCAGCGGATAATGCCGACCTGAGCATCCGCGACGGGGTCACCGCCAATATCGCCATCGCCGCCGACGGGGTGAAGGCACATCTGATCCCCGCCTCTGCGCTGACGCTGAACGACAATGGCGCGATGGGGCTGCGCACCGTGGACGACGACAATCGTGTCGCCTTTTTTCCCGTGCGCATCGTGCGTGACACACCGCAAGGCGTGGTTGTCACCGGCCTGCCGGAACAGGTCCGCGTGATCACGGTCGGGCAGGAATTCGTCACCGACGGGGTCGCAGTGCGCGTCGGCCGGGCCGAGGGCGGCACATGACCGGGATTGTCGACTGGGCCGCCGCCCATGCCCGCATGGTCATCGCCTTTATCATTCTGTCGCTGTCGGTGGGCGGTTTCGCCTATAGCCAGCTGCCCAAGGAGGGCGAGCCGGATATCGAAATTCCGGCCATTTTCGTGTCGGTGCCCTTCAACGGGATCTCGGCCGAAGACAGCGAAACGCTGCTGGTCAAGACCATGGAAACCGAGCTGTCGGATCTGGACGGGCTGAAAACCATGTCCGCGACCGCCGCCGAAGGCTATGCGGGCGTGGGGCTTGAATTCGAATTCGGCTGGGACAAGTCCAAGACCTTGGCCGATGTGCGCGCCGCGATGAACACCGCCGAAGGCAAGTTCCCGGACGGCGCGGACAAGTATTCGATCAACGAGATCAACTTTTCCGAATTCCCGATCATCATCGT
>JAGQRU010000262.1 GCA_020425105.1 Paracoccaceae bacterium | reverse complement strand
GACGCGCTGGTCGCGCATCTGACGCCCTGGGCCGCGAATGGCGATGCGGCGCTGAATTTCGGCGGGCAGTTGTGGAAGTCCTCCATCGTCGATTTTCTGGATGCCCAGGCCGAGGTCGATTTCGTCACCGATGTGAAGCTGTTCCATCAACCTGACATCACGCTGGGCACCCGTGGCACCAAGGATCAGGATGTGATCACCGCCCGCACGGCGCGGTCGGTTCTGGTGTCGGCGCCGCGCCATGTCATCCATCTGGAGGCTGCCCCATGAACCGCATCGTCCAGCTTCCCGCCAGCCTGCCGCGTACGCCCGACCGTCCGGTCAGCCTTGACTGGGCCGCGCTCAGGGCCGAAGGCATCGACCATATCCGCGCTCTGTCCGGTCAGATCTGGACCGACCACAACGCCCACGATCCCGGCATCACCGCGCTGGAAGTGCTGTGCTATGCGCTGACCGATCTGAGCTATCGCGCCGGGTTTCCGGTTGCCGACCTGCTGACCGGTCCGGACGGGCGGATCGCGCCGCCCGATCAGTCGGGCCTGTTTCCGGCGCATGAGGTGCTGCCGACCGCGCCGCGCACGCTGGCCGATTACCGGCGCCTGCTGATGAAGGTCGATGGCGTGCGCAACGCCTGGCTGAACCCGATGATGGAGGTCTTCGATCCCGCCCACAAACCGGCGGCGGGGGACCCGCCGCGCGCCGAGGTGCCGCTTTATCACGACGCCAAGCTGGGCCGCCTGTCGGACCAGCCCGTGGGCGCGGGAGGCGCCGCGCTGCCGCAACTGCCGCTGAGCGGGCTTTATCGGGTCCTGGTGGATCTGGAAGATGACGACCGGCTGGGACCGCTGAACGACACCGCCGCCGAATGGCCCGTGACCCGCGGCGGCCTTCGCGGGCGGCTGCTTCGCATCGACTGTCTCGACCCGGATCTGGATGCCGATACCGTGGACCCGGCGCTGCATCTGACGGACGTTGCCGTGGGCGCCGTGACCGCGATCCCGCTGGGGTATCGGGCCGAACTGACGCTCAGCTTCGCCGACGGCAGCACCCGGACGCTGGCGCCCTGGCTGGTGACGCTCGACCCAGACGAGCCGCGCCCCGGACCGGCGGGCATCGCCGCGCTGCTCGATCTGGCCAGCGGGCCGGTGCAGCTGTTCTGGGCGCGGCTGCAGGCGCGCGCGGCGGTTCTTGCACGGGTGCGCGCGGTGCTGCATGCCCATCGCGGTCTGTGCGAGGATTATCTGTCCATCGCCGCCATCGCCGCCTTCCGGGTTGGCATCTGCTGCGATATCGACGTCACGCCCGGCGCCGATCTGGAAGAGGTGCAGGCCCGTGTCTTCCGCGCGATCGAGGATTACCTGTCGCCGCCGGTGCGGTTCCGGCCGCTGGCCGATCTGCTGGCCGATGGGGTGCCGGTGGATGCGATCTTCGACGGCCCGCAGCCGGACCCGGCCTTCAGCTTCGCCGGGGCGCCGGTGTTCACCAAACCCGGCTTTCTGACCGATGCCGCGCTGTCGGCTTGCGACTTGCGGCGGCAGGTGCAGGCGTCGGATCTGATCAACCTGATCATGGATATCGACGGCATTTCCGGGCTGCGCAATCTGGTGCTCAGGGCCTATGGGCCGGACGGGGTGGCGCTTGGCGACAGCCAGCCCTGGACGCTGGACGTGCCGGCGGGGCACCGCCCGGTGTTCTTCGGGGCCGGATCCAAGCTGCTGTTCTTCAAGCAGGGGCTGCCGTTCCGCGCCCAGACGGGCGAATTCGCCCAGACCCTGCAGGCGCTGCGTCTGGCGGACCGGGCCGCGGGGTTCGTGCCGTCGGATCAGGCGCTGAGCCTGCCGGCCGGGCGCTGGCGCGACCCCGGCCGCGCCTATTCCGTGCAGGAAGATTTTCCCGAAACCTATGGCATCGGCAAGGTCGGCCTGCCGCGCAACGCGGCCCCCGGGCGGCTGGCGCAGGCGCGCCAGTTCAAGGCCTATCTTGCGGTATTCGATCAGGTGCTGGCCGATTATCTGGGCCAGATCGCGGGTCTGCGGCAGCTTTACGGTCTTGATCCCGCGCTGGTTCAGGCGGCCTTCCCGCAATTCCTGTCCGACGCGCCGGGAACCTTGGGCGACTACGCCGACGAATTCTATGTCGATCCGGCAGCGCTGGCCGACGACACAACGCGCCTGCGGCTGACCGAGACCGAACCGCAGAGCCTCGACCGCCGCACGCGCGTGCTCGACCATCTGATCGCGCGCTTTGCGGAACGGTTCACCGATTATGCGCTGACACGGGTCGCGGCGCCCGGCGACCGCTTTGCCCAGGCCGAAGGGCTGATCGCCGACCGGGTGGCGTTCCTGAAGGACTATCCGGCGCTGTCGCGCGACCGCGGGCAGGGGGCCAATATCGTGCCCGAAGATCCGGCCCTGATCTGGGACAGCGCCAATGTGTCGGGCTTGGAACGGCGCCTGTCGCGGCTTCTGGGCTTGGCTGCCCCGCGTCGCGGCGACCTGCATTGCGCCGGGCATCAGGCCGCCTTCACCCAGATCCGTCAGGTGGCCGGCCGGTTTTACGTCAGTTTTCGCGACATCGCCCGCAAACAGGTGTTCCGGTCGCGCGAGGATTTCGACACCCGCGCGGCGGCGCAGGACGCGTCGGACGCGATTTACGACGCGCTGCGGACGCGGGACATTTCGCATACCGAAGCGCCGGGGGGGACGGGCAGCTGGCAGCTGAGCCTTTCGGCGGGCGGTGTGACGCTGACCGAGCAGCGGGACTTCGATGGGCAGGACGACGCGGTTGCGGCGGCGCGGGCGGTGATCGATGCCTATGACGCGCATCTGCATAATGCCCCGTGCGACAGCGAAGGCATGCATCTGATCGAACATATCCTGCTGCGTCCGCGGGCCCCGGGTCAGCGTCTGATGAGCCTCTGCGACGGCGCCTGCACCTGTTGCGGCGATGCCGATCCCTATAGTTTCCGCGCCGCGCTGGTGCTGCCCTATTGGCCCGCCCGGTTCCGCGATCCGGCCTTCCGGGCGCTGCTGGAACGGACGGCGCGCGAAGAATGTCCCGCGCATGTGCAGTTGCGGATCTGCTGGATCGGGCAGGCGGCGATGGAGCGGCTGGATGCGGCGCATGCGGCCTGGCTGCAGGCGCTGGCCACGGGCGACGCGGATCTGATCGGCGCGCGCGCGGGCGACGTGATCGACGTGCTGGAGCGGCTGCGCAGCGTTTACCCGCCCGCGCGGCTGCATGATTGCGACGATGGCGGCGACGCGGGGGCCATTCGGCTGGGCCACAGCGCGCTTGGCCTGTTCTGAGGAAGGAGAGGACTATGGGACTTCAAGGCTTCTATCCGGTGTTCGCCAACGGGCAGGTCCTGACCTCGGCGCATCTGAACGACATTGTGAATTATCTCGAACCGCAGGACCGCATCACCCGTGCGGCGCTGACCGGCATCGGGGTCGTCTGCGGGCTGGACCCGCTCTGGGACGGCGGGGCGGTGCATCTGACCGGCGGCGTCGCGGTGACGTCGGCAGGCCATCTGATCGTCGAACCGGGCGTGGTGCTGGACCGGGTGCGCGACTATGTGCTGCCGACCCCGGTAGGCGCGCGCGATGACGATGTGGCCCCGGTGCCACTCAATCCCTTCCTGACCGGCGATGACGGGGCGCAGATCGCGGCGCTGGAACTGCTGCCCGAAGACGTCCAGCCCGGCGCCGACAGCCCGCCGGTGCGCGATGTGACCGCTGCCGATCTGAAGGGCGCGGTGGTGATGCTGTTTCTGGAAAGCCTGCAGGAAGATCTGAAATCCTGCGATGTGAACGATTGTTCGGACCGCGGGGCGCAGATGAACCTGACCCTTCGGAGGCTACTGGTCAGCCGCAACGACGCGGCGGCGATGCTGCAGCGCGAACAGGGGTTCACCGCCGCGCAGGTGCATCGCGCGGTGCATGGCCGGATCGATCTGCCGCTGGCGGGGCTGGAAAAGATCAATCCGGCGGCTGCCGGGCTCAGCTCCATCGACGACTTGTATGCCCGTCTTCTGACCACGGCCGTCCCGGCGCTGAGCCAGGTCGCCGCCGGGCTCGACGCGGGGTTCGCCGCCTATCGGCCGCTTCTGGCCGATCTCTATCCCGCTGACCGGTTCCCCCAGGGGCCGGTCCCGGCGGGGTACTTCCTGCCGGTTCTGGCGCAGATTTCGGAAAACCCGCTGCTGCTGCAATGCCTGCAGGACCTGGCCCATCACATGGTGCTGGCGCATAACGAATTCGTCGTGGCCGCCGCCCGGTTCGATGCGGAATGCCGCCCCGATGGCCGCCGCTTTCCGCTGCATGTGCTGCTGGGGGCGGTGCAGCCGGTGCAGACCGGATTTGACGGGGCACCCGGCACGCTGGCCGACGCGGTCGCCTTCGATCCGCGCCAGATCCGGCGCGGCGCCGCACCCGAGCCCGCGCCGCGGCCCTTCCGCCACTATTTCGTGCCCTCCGAAGCCCTGGACGATGGCAGCGCCAAGCGCGCCGAAATCCGGGCGCTTTATTCCCGCGCGGTTCTTCTGGCGCAGAGCTTCCATACGCGGGGGATGCTGTCGGCGCCGCTGCGGATCACGCCGTCGCGGGACGGCACGGCGGTTCTGGGCGACCGGGCGATCCCCGCGTTCCTGCCGTTCGACGACCCCGATGGCGACCTGCTGGCCAACTGGTCGGCGCCCAAGGCGCGGGACCTGACCCTGTCCACCGTGCCGGGCTGGCAGCGCACGCCGGACGATCTGGCCTCCCATCCGCTGCGCCTGCGCCGCGAGGGCGACAATTTCCTGCGCATCGAAGGCCATGTGGGCAAGCCGCTGGGAACGGTTCTGGCCGATCTCTACGACCAGCGGCAGCAACTGGGGCTGAGCTTCGCGGTGGACCCGGTCTTTATCGGCCCGGAGAATTCGCAGGACGATCAGGCCGGGCAGCGCGCGCTGGCGGCGATGGCGAAGCTTCTGCTGTGCCGGTTGCGGGATCTCGATGTCATTTTCCTGATGCTGATGGCGGGGCTGATCGCGTTCCTGATCTGGCTGGTGCAGCGGCTGGGCCGGGTGGATGCCGCCGCAACGCTGACGATGGTCGCGCCGGTGGGCAGCGCCGCCGCGGCGGCTGCCGCCGACGATGACGACACCAGTACAGGGACAAGCGTGGGAACAAGCGCGGGCGGTCTTACCGCGCCCGGACGGTTCACGATGATCCGGGCGTTGAGCTCCGGCAGCGATCCCACCGATCTGCGGGCGATGGCGCTGGATGCGTCGGGGGCCGAAATCCTGCGCCCGTTGACGCTCGTGTCCGAACGGACCTTGCGGCTGGACCCGCAAGAGACGCTGGCGCTCAAACAGACCGCCGACACCACGGTCAAGGCGCT
The DNA here is from genome assembly GCA_020425105.1 of Paracoccaceae bacterium. Classification (GTDB taxonomy): domain Bacteria; phylum Pseudomonadota; class Alphaproteobacteria; order Rhodobacterales; family Rhodobacteraceae; genus Meridianimarinicoccus. The sequence continues at coordinate 8,977 of JAGQRU010000262.1, read as the reverse complement.
GCGCGCGGGTACGCTCGATACCGCCGTGGTCATCGAAACCTTGGCGGCGGTCGATGGCGTCAGCCCGGCCCAGACCACCGTGGCGGGCTTTTTCGCCAAGGTGCGGGACGACAGCGCCGGGGGGGACCTGTTCGCCCGGGTGCGTGCCGCGGCGCCGGATCTGACGCTTGCGGACGGGTCGGCGGCGCAGGCCGATCAGGTCTATCCCGCCGTGGCCCTGATGGCGCGCAGCGAAGAGCTTATCGCGTCGGCCCGCGCGCCCAGCCTGGCCGAATTCGATGCCGACAGGTTCGGGACCGCAGTGTCGGGCTTTGCCGATGCCTATGCGGCCTATGCCGCGCGGGCCGAAACCGACGCAACGAAGATCGGCGCCGAAACCGCGCGCACGAATACCGCGATCATCGCCGCCGCGCCGAATGTCACCACCACCGCAGCGCGGCTGGGCGGTGGGGCGCTGGGCACGGAATTGCGCAAGCGCGTGCAATCAATGTTCGAAGACATGACCCTTGCCGGGTATGCGAAAAAGCACCCCGGGATGGAACATAAAGGCGGGGTTCCGGTCGGCGGCACCTTCGTTCTGCTTTACGGCGACCGCGCGGATCTGCGGCGCGGGGTCCGCACCATCCTGGCGGGGATCGACGGCAATATGGCCAAGGTCTTTGCCGCGCTGGGCGGGATCAACGCGCCGGCGATGGATGTGGCCCAGATCGCCCAGGACCTGACCGCCGCGTCCACGCCGCGCCTGTCGGATCCGCTGGAACAATTCACCGTTCTGGGCGATTTCTGCCACCCCGAGATGTGCTGCGACGGCGATTGCGGGGCCGATATCATCCGGCGTCAGGTGCCGCCGCCCAGCCGCGGTCCCATCGATTTCACCCGGCCCTCGGGCTTGCGGCCAGCGGCCTGGGCGCAGCCCGGGCTGGCGGTGGACGGGCTGAGCCTGGCGCGCGACACCTCGGCCGTCGGGCTGCAACGGCCTTCGGGCGGCGGCCTGCGCGCCGCGCTGGGCACTTATGCGCCTGCGGTGCTGCGCGGGCAGGCGGTGCTGCCCGATGACACGACCGGGGAAGACCGGCCGGCCAAATGGGCGGTGTTGCGGATCGTCGATGCCGATACCGGTCATGAAGACCGCCGCGACCGTCTGCGCGACGGGGCGTTCAATGTCGAGTTGCCGCCCGGCCGGTATGAGATTCAGGTTCTGGCCGAAGACCGCACATCGGAGGTGCAGACGGTCACGCTGCTGGCGGGCCAGACCCTGAAAACCGGCTTCCGGCTTTAGGGCGGCATGGCGCCCGGAGCCCATCGCATCGGTCGGCTGGTTCTGGCCCTGGACGCGGCCGAGGCCGGGGACCTGGCGCAGCTGTCGGCACATCTTCAGGCGGGACTGACCGACCGGATCTGCGCCGCACTGTCGCCCGTGCTGGACGGCCTTGATCCGCAGGGCGACGTGATACGGCTGGACCGGCTGGAGCTCGATCTGGGGCGCGTCGCGGCGGATGGCGCGGATCTTCCGGGCAAGCTGGCCGCCGCGCTGGCGCAGGCTCTGGGCCTGGGATTTGCCGACGCGGCGTCGGCGAGTCCGGCCATGGTCCCGGCGGAAGCTTCGAAAGGCGCCCGCCCAACGGAGCCCGGCGCCGCGGCCCCCGCACCGCCCGAGGATCTGCTGGCCGTGTTCCTGCAAACCGGGTTTCTGCCGCCGCCTTTGGACGGTGACGCGCTGGCACCGCTGTGCGCGGCGCTTCTGGCGCTCGCCCCCGCCGCACGGGATCGGGCCCGGCTTCGTCTGCGAACGGTCCTGCGCGATGAGTTTGCGCGGCAGCGGGCGGTTCTGCAGCTTCCGGCCGGGCTGCTGCTGGCGCTTCTGGATCCAGAGGACCGCCTGCGCGCGACGCTGCAAGACGAACGCATCGACGACCCGCAGGCCGTTTTGCCCGCGGCGTTGCAGGCGCGCATGCTGGCAGCCCTGACCGGCGACACGCGCGCTCCCGTACCGGGCGCCGCCCCTTCCGCCGCGATGCCAGCGGATGGCGCGTCCCCACCCCCGGTGCCGCTGCCAGCGGCGGAAATCCCCGTGCCGCCGTCCGCCGCCGATCCCCTGCCGGATCTGCCCGGCCGGATCGCGGTGCCGACCGCCGGTCTGGTTCTTCTGGCCCCGTATCTAAGCGCTTATTTCGAGGCCCTCGGGCTCGCTACTCAGGGGCGGTTCGCCTCGCCTGACCAGCAGGCGCGGGCGGTGCTGCTGACCCAGGCGCTGGCCACAGGCCGGGGGGAGGCGATGGAACCGGATCTGGCGCTGCCCAAGCTTCTGTGCGGGCGCGATCTGACCGCGCCGGTGCCGCAGCAGATCGACCTGAGCGACGCGGAACGCACCGAAGCGTGCGCGCTGCTACAGGCGGTCATCGCCCATTGGGGCGCGCTTGGGGCGACGACGCCCGACGGGTTGCGCGACGGGTTTCTGTGCCGCCCCGGCGTACTGGACCGCCTGCCGGGGGGCGGCTTCCGGTTGCGGGTCGAACGGCGCGGCATCGATATCCTGCTGGAGCGGCTGCCCTGGACCCTGTCGATGTTGCGGACGCCGTTCATGGCCGCGCCGCTGCAGGTGGACTGGCGATGAAGACCGCGGCCCGCCCTGAACACGCCTCGCCCCGTGCCCGGAGCAATGTCCGGACCGCCGCCCGACCAGCGCAGGCGGCGGCGCAAGCCACCGTTCGGCCAGCGTTGCGGGCTGTTTCCGAGGACCCGGACCGCCGCCGCGCCGTGCAGCCCGGCACGGCGGGCGCAGCAGATCCCGTGCGCAGCGGCATTGGTCTTCCGCAGCCCGCTCCGGCGGTGCCCCGGACCCCGCAGGCACCGTTGCCAGCGGCGATGGACAGGCCGCCTCTGGCAGCGGTTCCCGACCGCGCGCGACCGGTCACGCAGGCGGCGCCGCGCGACCGTGCTGCGCCGCGCCCGGGCGGGAAAGCGCCCGACACCGCCGCACCGACCGATGCGGCACAGGACGCGGCGCAGGGTGCACCGCCGGGGGATGGCTCCGGACCGGCGGTGGCGCCGCTGGAGCCTGCGGCTGCGGAACCGGTGGCCGCCGTGGCGCCCTTGCCGCTGACAGGGACGTCGGATCAGGCGGCGCTGGCTTATCTGTCTGCCAGCCCGTCGGCCATGGCCGCGACGCAGGCCGGTCTGTCCTCGGCTCTGGCTGCCAAACTGACCGATGAACAGGGACAGGCCGCTGCGAACACTCCACCCCTGCGCGCGGCGGCTGCCGGTGGCGCGGTGCCCATGGCGTTGCCCGCGCCGGTTCCGGCGGTGGCGGCAATGCCCGTGGCTGCGGCTGCTGCCGCGCCTGCCGACCACGTGGCCGATCCGCTGCCCGAACCGGCTGCGGCGCGCACCAACAGCGCTCAGGATCAGGCCTTGGCACAGGCGCCGTCGGGATCGGTGTTCGATCTCTTCAAGTCCTGGATCGGCGGCATCATCGACCGGATCGCAACGACCGATCCGGGTGTGTCGACCAAAGCGGGCGCTGCGGGCCGGGTGGCGTTGCAGGGCAACGCCGATCCGGTGCGCGCCGAGGCCGATGCGGCGACTGCGGGAACCGCGGCGGCACAGACCCAGGCCGCGCAGGAGGCGGCCTTTCGCGCCCATCCCGGTCAGCATCGCGTGCAACCGGCGGTAATTGAGACCGCAGCACCGGTCCGGCTGACGCCGAAACCGCAGACCGTGCCCCAGGCCGCGCCGGATCCGGATATGGCCGCCTATGCGCAGGCGCCGCTTCCCGCGGATGTGCGGGACGCGGCGGATGCCATTCTGGGCCCGGGCATCCAGAACCGGCTGGCGCCCACGCGGGCGGGTCTCGCCGGTGCCGCCGCGCGCCGCGATCAGGATCGTGCCGCCCGGATCGCCGTGGCTCAGGCGCAGGCGCAGGGCACCGTGGCCGCCGCCGACCGGACCCAGCGGCAGCGCGTGCTGGCCGATCGGCGCCGCATCGCGGACCAGCAGGGTCAGGGCATCGCAGAGGCGCGCAGCCAACTGTCCACCCTGCGCCGCGATACCGCCGCACGCGGTCAGACCGCGCGCGGTGAGGTTGCCACCCTGACACAGCGCGAGGAAGTGCGCGCGGATACGACGCTCCGCTCCGCCGAAACCCGCGCCGAAGGAGAACGTCAGCGCGGAGAGGCCGAAGCCGCGCAGTTGAAGGCGGGTCTTGCGGCCAAGAAAAGCTCGGGCGGCCTGTGGAACCGGGTCAAATCGGCGATCAGTTCGGCGGTCCGGGCGATTACGCGGGCAATCGACGGGGTGTTCACGCGGGTGCGCAAGGCGGTGGCCGGGATCCTGAACGCGGCACGCCGCGTGGCGGTCGGGATCCTGAACGCGGCCCGGCGGGCGGTGACCGGGGTGCTCGACCGGTTCCGCAGCTGGGCCAAGGCAGCGGTCAGCGCCTATCTGAGCCGCATCGCCCCGGCGCTGGCCCGCCGCGTCAATGCCGCCATCGACAAGATCGCCGATGCCGCAATCGGCGCGGTCAACGCGGTAGTGCGGGCGGCGATCAAGGGGGTCGAGGCGCTGGCCAGAGGGTTGGCCAAGGCGCTCGACAAGGGATTGTCGATCTTCCAGACCGCGCTGACCACCGGGGTGCAGATCGCCGGGGCGCTGCTGCAAGGCGATTTCAAGGGCGCGCTGCGGGCGGCGGTGACCGGGGCGTGCCGGATCGCGGGCGTCGAGCCGAAACCGGTCTTCCAGTTGCTGGATCGCGCGGGCAAGGCGATCGGCGCGATCCTGAAAAATCCCGTGGGCTTCGCCCGCAACCTGTTTTCCGCCGTGGCGCAGGGCGTCCGCCGGTTCCTGACCAATATCGGCAAACACCTGATGGCGGGGGTGATCGGCTGGCTTACCGGCGCGCTGAGCGAAATCGGCCTGCAGGGGCCGTTCAGCTTCACCCCCAAGGGGATCGGCATGCTGGCATTGCAGGTGCTTGGCGTCACCTATGCCAATATCCGGGCTCGCGTGATCAAGCGCTTCCCCGCTGCCGAGCGGGTCATCGGCGCGGTGGAACGGGGCATGGGGCTGGTGCGGACCCTGATCACCAAGGGCCCCATCGCGCTGTGGGACCGGATCGTCAAAACGGTGGGCAACCTGAAGGCCATCGTGCTGGGCGCCATCGGCAAGTTCATCAGCATTACGGTGATCAAGGAGGGGATCGTGTGGCTGCTGTCGATGCTGAACCCGGCGGCGGCACTGGTAAAAGTGGTCAAGGCCATTTTCGATCTGGTGACGACGGTGATCGCCCGTCTCGACCAGATCCGCAGTTTTGCCCAAACCATATGGAGCGCGGTATCGGCGGTGCTGGCGCAAAACTTCAAGGCGGTGGTGACGCGGGTCGAATCCACGCTGGCGCGCGCGCTGCCGGTGTTGATTTCATTATTGGCGGGGATCCTCGGGCTTGGCGGAATTTCGGCCCGGGTGGCGGGGATCCTGCGCCGTGTCACCGCGCCGGTGAACCGCGTGATCGACGCGGTGGTGACGCGGATCGTGGGCTTCGCCCGCAAGCTGGTCGGCAAGGCCAAGGCCGGGGCGAAGAAAGTGAAGGCCGTGGCCCGCAAAGCGGTTGCCAAGGTCAAGGCTTTCCTGTGGCCGACAAAGAAATTCCGCGCCGGGACGCAAACCCATACCCTGCTGTTCCAGACCCAAAGCGGGAAATCGACGCTCTTCGTTCGCTCCACCCCGCAGGCGCTGCGCGGGTTCCTGAAGGATTTCCGCCGCAAACGGCTGGAATGGCTGGAACGCAAGCAACCCACACTGGCGCGGCTGCCCGAGATGCGCCGAGCGTTGGGAGAGGCAGAGCGCATGATGCCGCAAATCGACCGGCTGGCCGCCGGGATCGACGCCAACCAGAAATCGCTGAACCGTCTGAATGCCGACATGCGCCGGACCCGGTCCGCCAGCACTGCCGACCGCAAGGCGATGGAGCAGCTGGAGACCGAACTGCAATGGGACCGTCAGGCGATGCTGCACCTGCAGGACATGTTGGCGGCGCGGATGGCGATCCTGATGCCCGAAGACAATTACGGGCAGGTTGCGCCGCAGGAGCATCTGGCGCTTTACGCGGAACGCTACAAGCTGGAAGGGGTGGTTTCGACCTTCCAGAACATGCCCCGGCCCAAGGCCGACCATCTGGAAGGCGATCACCAGCCGTCGCAAAAGACCCATGACGTGATCAAGTCGCTGGGCGTCTATGCGACCCAAAGCCCGGCGCGGTTCGCGGCGCGCGAAAGCGGCAACTGGGGCGGCGGCTTCGCCATCAATCTGGACAAGCGGCGCCACATGGCCGGACGCACCCATAGCGGCAAGGCCCAGACCGCCGCGCGGGCGTTCGAAGCCCGGCTGCAGCCCCGGCTGGCGGCGGCGACCACGGATACGGAACGTCGCGGCGCCGTGGCCAACACGGTGCAGGAAGAAATCCGGCTCGACATCCGGGCCATGCGGGCGGTCTATCGGCGGCCCCATACCGATCCGGTCTGGAGCCATCTGCGGCTGGGCACCAGTCTTGACCGGACCCGCCGCCGTCAGAAGGAGCAGCTTGTGGCCCAGATCCGCAATCAGGTGCTGAAAGGACTTGCCGTTCTGGAAGCCCAGCCCGTGACGGATTTCCTGTGATGGATACCCGGCGGGACCCGGCGCCGGAAGCGGCCAACGCCCAGGCGATCTGCGATTTTCTGGAAGCGTTCATCGCCGCCCGGCTGGCCGAAGCGCAAGGGCAGGACGCGGCATTGCCCGAACCGGCGCTGTGCGACGATGGCGGCCAGATCTCCCGGCTGCTGACCCGGCACCGGGCGCAGTTCGACGAATTCGTGGTGCTGGCGCTTGCGCTGGTTCCGCATCTGCGGCCCGCGCTTCTGGAGGAAGCCTCGGCCGCGCCGGGGCAGGACCCTCCGGCCCAGATGGGCGGCTGGCGCCATGGCAGCGGGGTCTTCCTGCCCACGGGCGAAACCGCCGCGTTTCTGCTGGCCGGCGGGGATCTGAGCGCGCGCATCGCCGTGCAGCGCCTGTTCGGCCCCGACCATTGGTTCGCGCGCGACCGGATCCTGCATCTGGAAGACCCCGACCCCGGGGCGCCGATCCTGTCGGGGCGGCTGGTGCTGGCAAACGACTGGGTGGCGCGGCTGACACTGGGGGCGGCGGCGCGCCCAGGCTTCGGGCCCGGATTTCCGGCGCAGCAGGTGACCACCCCGCTCGGCTGGGACGATCTGGTGCTGCCGCCGCAGGTGCGGGCGCAGATCCGCGAGTTGGAAGACTGGCAGCGCCACCATGCGACCCTGCTGCGTGACTGGGGCATGGCCGGGCGGTTGCGCCCCGGGTATCGGGCGCTGTTTCACGGCCCGTCCGGAACCGGCAAGACCCTGACCGCGACGCTTCTGGGCAAGGCGCTGAACCGCGATGTGTTTCGGGTGGACCTGTCCACGGTGGTGTCGAAATATATCGGCGAAACGGAAAAGAACCTCGCCAGCCTGTTCGCGCAGGCGGAAAAGCTGGACGCGATCCTGTTCTTCGACGAAGCCGACGCGCTGTTCGGCAAGCGAACGGCGGTGAAGGACGCCCATGACCGGTATGCCAATCAGGAAGTCAGCTATCTGCTGCAGCGGGTGGAGGATTATGACGGGCTGGTCATTCTGGCGACGAATTTCCGCGCCAATCTGGACGACGCGTTCCTGCGCCGCTTCAACGCGATCATTCCCTTCCCGATGCCCGGGGCCGATGAACGCCGGCAAATCTGGCAAGGATGTCTGCCGGATCGGGGCGAGCGTGACGCCATCGCCGCGCGCATGGCGGTGTTTGAACTCAGCGGCGGGGCGATCCTGAATGTGGCGCAACATGCCGCGCTGTCGGCCATCGCGGCGGGCCGCGACGCGCCGGACCTGCGGGACGCGCTGCACGGGGTTCGGCGCGAAGTGGAAAAAGACGGCAAGGTTTTCCGCAATCTGCTGCCCGATGTGCCACTGAAAGACCTCTAGGCGAGACGCAACCTTCGCGGGTTTCGGCGTCATCGGTTTTTCACTTGTCCCGGTTGCAGCTTGGGTGTCTGGTCTGGCCATGACATCGTTTGCTTCCTGGGCCGACAGCGCCCCCCGACTGATTGCCGTGGCTGCCGGCCGCGCCCCTGCCGATCTGGTGATCCGGGGCGGGACCTGGGTCAATGTCCACACCCGCGAATGCCTTGAAAATCACGATCTGGCGGTGGTGGCGGGCCGGTTCGCCTATTGCGGCCCCGATGCCAGCCATTGCATTGGCGAGGGGACGCGGGTGATCGAAGCCGATGGCCGGTTCATGATCCCGGGCCTGTGCGACGCGCATATGCATATCGAAAGCGGCATGNNCATGCTGACCCCGGCCGAATTCGCCCGCGCGGTCATCCCCCATGGCACCACCACCATGTTCACCGACCCGCATGAGATCGCCAATGTGCTGGGCCTGCGCGGGGTGCGGCTGATGCATGACGAGGCGCTGCTGCAGCCGGTGAATATCTTCACCCAGATGCCGTCCTGCGCGCCTTCCGCTCCCGGTCTGGAAACCACCGGGTTCGAGATCACGCCTAAGGACGTGGCCGAGGCGATGACATGGCCCGGTATCATCGGGCTGGGCGAGATGATGAATTTCCCCGGTGTGATCAACAGCGACCCCAAGATGCTGGCCGAGATCGCGGCGACGCAAGCAGCGGGCAAGACCGTGGGCGGCCATTACGCGAGCCCCGATCTCGGTCCGGCCTTTCACGCCTATGCGGCGGGCGGTCCGGCGGATGACCATGAAGGCACGTGCGAGGCCGACGCCATCGCCCGCGTGCGGGCGGGCATGCGGTCGATGATGCGGCTGGGATCGGCCTGGTACGACGTGGAAAGCCAGATCACGGCGGTCACCGAAAAGGGGCTCGACCCGCGCAATTTCATCCTGTGCACTGACGATTGCCATTCCGGCACGCTGGTCCATG
>JAGQRU010000261.1 GCA_020425105.1 Paracoccaceae bacterium | reverse complement strand
CCGCCTTCCCAGTTGGTGTTCTTTTCGCCGAAGAAGGGCGTCATTGCCGCGTCGGGCCAGGTGTTCATGTGCGGCCCGTTGTCGGTCGAATAGAACACGATGGTGTTGTCGGCGATCCCCAGCTGGTCGAGCTTTTCGAGGAACAGGCCGATATGGCGGTCATGTTCGACCATGCCGTCGGAATATTCGTCCTGTCCCGAAATGCCCCGCAATTCTTCCTTCACATGGGTGCGGAAATGCATCCTTGTGCCGCTCCACCAGACGAACCAGGGCGTTCCGGCGGCGGTCTGCGCTTCGATGAAGTCCAGCGCCGCGGCCGAGGTTTCGTCATCCACCGTTTCCATGCGCTTCTTGGTCAGCGCACCGGTATCTTCGATGGTCTGGGTGATGCCGTCGGCACCGTAGCTGGCGGTGCTGTGCAGCACGCCGCGGGGGCCGAACCGGTCAAGGAAGGTGGTGCCGTCGGGAAGCACCGCGTCGCGCGGATAGTCTTCGTTTTCCGGCTCTTCCTCGGCGTTCAGGTGATAGAGGTTGCCGAAGAATTCGTCGAAGCCGTGATTGGTGGGCAGATGTTCGTCGCGGTCGCCAAGATGGTTCTTGCCGAACTGGCCGGTCGCATAGCCCTGAGCTTTCAGAAGCCCGGCGATGGTGGGGTCTTCTTCCTGCATGCCCTCGGCGGCGCCGGGCAGACCCACTTTCGACAACCCGGTGCGGAACACCGACTGGCCCATGATGAAGGACGCCCGGCCGGCGGTGCAGGATTGCTCGCCGTAATAGTCGGTGAACATCATCCCTTCGGCGGCGATCCGGTCGATATTGGGCGTGTGATACCCCATCAGCCCGCGCGAATAGGCCGAGATATTGGACTGGCCGATATCGTCGCCCCAGATCACCAGAATATTGGGCTTGGCGGCTTCCTGCGCGGCCAGCGCGGTGGCGCCGATGGTAAAGGCAAGGGCAAGCCCGTGCAGGCGGCCCAGGCGTGGTGTGAATCCCATTTCGTGCTCCCCGTTTTTGCCAGGTGTGGTCCTGACCTGCCCTGACGGTAGGGCGGGGATGCGCGCAGTTCTAGGAATTTCTTGTGAAAGTTTCGCATAGTACGCGGAGTTTCAGTGGGTTACGCGACGGCATGCGACATGGTGCCGGGGGTGCATCGGGCCCCGTGATCACACCGACGGAATACGCGCATCACGATCAGGGACGATGCGCGGGGGGTCCAGAAGCCCCGCCAGTGTCAGCGCCCAGATCAGCACCGGAAGCGCGATGATGCCTCCGGTGGGTCCCCACAGCCACAGCCAGACGGTCAGCGTCGTGAAGATCAGAAGCGGATTGATCGCCAGCCGCTGACCCAGAATGGACGGCGTCAGGAAATAGCCTTCGAGCAGGTTCAGCAGCAGAAACGACGCCATGGGCGCAAAGCTCATCAGGCCGGAAAACTGCATATGCCCGGCGACCAGAAGGGCGCCGGCAAAGAGCGCGGGCCCCAGATACAGCAGATAGTTCAGCAGAAAGGCCGCGACACCCCAGGTGGTCGGCGACGGCAGGCCGAAGCCGTAGACGCACAGGCCCACAGCGATGCCCAGAAGCGCGTTGATCAAGGTGATGGTCACGAAATAGCGCGACACCGACCGGTCGGCAAAGAGAAGGATCTCTTCGGTCGGGGTGTGCCCGGTCGAGGCGGGCAGCACGGTGCCGAGCCAGTGATAGATCTGCCGGCGGGTCAGGATGAAGAAAAACAGGGTGCCCAGAAAGATCAGGCCCTGCGCCGCGATCTGCGGCGCGAACAGGATCGCATCCAGCGTCGAGGGAAGATCGGCCCCGCCGCCGTCGCCCGGCCCGGCGCTGACCGCTTCGGACACCTCTTTCGACACTTCTTCGATGTTGCGCCCGATGGCGAGCAGTCCGTCCAGGCTGGTCTGGAACCGGGTCACCACCATCGGCAGTTCGTGGATGGCCTCTTCGACCGCAGGCGCGATCAGCAGGGCGCACAGCACGACGGTGCAGCATGCCCCGAAGGTGACCGTCAGCGCGACGGCGGCGGGCGGAATGCGGCTGCGCGCGGCGCGTTCCACCACGGGCGACAGGATCACCCCGGTGGTCAGGGCCAGCAGGATGGGGGCCGAAATCTGCTTGGTCACTTTCAGGGTCGCCAAGGCGATCAGCACGGCCAGGCTGACCTGCAGAAGATTACTGGACAGGCGCATCAATAAAAGTCCTCATGAACGGATACCCGGCCCGGCTTTGGCGCGCAGGACAGGCAGGAGCGACGACCGGACCAAGACGGCGATAACGGATCTGCGGCACGGCATGCGATGTCTCCATCATCGGGCAACGCAGCGGCGGCGCAATTGTTCCGGAACAATCACGGGCCAGGTCCGTTGATCTTGGGTCACTCAACCGACGGAGGTTCCCATGCGTTCCAGGATCACCCTCATGCTGCTGCTTCTGATGGCGGCGGGCTGTGCCACGGTCGAAGGCGCCGGCGAAGACATCCAGACCGCGGGGGAGGCCGTGTCCGGCGCCGCCCGCGATGCCCAAGGCGACATGTGAGCGGCGGCGCATGATCCGCTGGCCCGCCTCTGCCCTGCCGCGCAAGATCGCTCAGGACCTGCGGGCGAGCTATTGGTTCACACCGGCGTCGATGGTCATCCTGGCCCTGCTGGCGGCGGTGGGAACCGAACAGCTTGACCGCTGGGGCGTGACCGCCTGGGTGCCGCGCTGGTATTACGGCACCACCGCAGATGCGGCGCGATCTGTGCTGACGGTGATTGCGTCGGCGTCGATCGGCGCTGCCGGTGTGATGTTTTCGATGACCGTGGTCGCGGTGTCCTTCGCATCGACCAATTTCGGGCCCCGCCTGATCCGCAACTTCATGCAGGATCGCGGGGTGCAGGTCAGTCTGGGTACGCTTCTGTCCACCTTTGTCTTTGCCCTGATCATCCTGCGCGGTATCCGCGGCGGGCAGGAGGGCGCGGCAATGGTGCCGGCCCTGTCGGTAACCTGCGCGCTGGCGCTTGCGTTGGTGTCGGTCGCGGTGATGATCTATTTCGTTCACCACATCCCGGAACTCATCAGCCTCGAAAATATCGCTGCCGCTCTGGGCTGCCGGCTGTTGCAGGCCATCGACGAAATGCCGCGCGCCGCGCATCCCACGGCTGACGGTCCCGATGACGGAGAGCCGGTCTATGCGGTGCGGCTGGACTCGGCGGGGTTCTTGCAGGCGGTGAACTGTCAGGGTCTGGCCGATCTTGCCGACCGGTCGGGGATGCGCCTGCGGATCCGCAAATGGCCGGGCGATTTCGTTGCGCCGCATATGGCGGTGGCCGACCTGCGCGGACCCGAGGCGCCGTCAGACGGTTTGCGGGCCGACATCGCCGATTGCTTCGCCCTGGGATCCAGCCGGACCGAGGCGCAGAACCCCCTCTTCATCGCCAAGCAACTGACGGAAATCATCGCGCGGGCGCTGTCGCCGGGGGTGAACGATCCGTTCACCGCCATGACCTGTCTGAACTGGCTGCACGCGGCTTTGCACCGGCTGGCAGAGCGTGGCCCGGTCAGCCCGGTGGATCCCGACGGGCTTGACCAAAGCACACCGTTTTCCTTCGTCGACATGCTGGCCGTCGCGCATGAAATCCCGCGTGCCTATCTGGCCGACGACGCCGCCACGGCGGTCCACGCCTATGGGCTGCTGCTGGACCTTATAGAGGCGCTGCCGCCCGGGCCGCGGCGCAGCGTGGTGCTGGACGAAGCCAGGACGCTGCTGGCCGAAGCCCGTGCGCGCCAGCCCCACAGCGCCCAGATCGCGGCCCTGCCGGCGCCGCCCGAGAAATAGCCCGACCGGCCCGTGCGCCGGGGCGGGGGCAGGGGCTGGCTATACAGCGGAGCCGCGGCAGTCCAGATAGCCGAGCGCGAAGGACAGCTTGTCGTGGACGCCGGGGGAAATGATCATCGGATAGGGATCGGGTTGGCCAAGGCTGCGGCAGAAATGGTTCAGCATCACCCCCACGGTCTGCGCCTGATCCAGCGCGCTGTCCCCCGCCAGTCCCAGATTCAGGGCCTGCGCGCTGTGGGACAGATCCAGCAGATGCAGCGCGTTGGCGGCGGTTTCGGCCCAGTCTTCATGCGGGTGCGCGGTGGCATAGGCGCTGATATGCGTGTCTTGCCACCCGTCCGCCGGGCCGTTTTCATAATAGGCGGCCATCGCCGTGGCGTAGTCGTCGCGCTCGTCCCCCATCAGCGCGCGGAACGCGGGTGCGAAATCGGGCTGTGTCTGGGCAAGCCGGTCGAACAGAAAATGCGCCAGTTCGTGCCGCACATGCCCGACCATCGTGCGCAGGGGTTCGGCAAAACGCTGTTTGCGGGCCTGCGCGCGCGCGGGGTCGGCTTCCATGATGTTGAGCGTGATCAGACCGTCCTGATGCCCCATCATCACCGATTGCCGCGCGCCATCGACCTTTTCGGACAGCATGTGAAAGACCGGCAGCGGCGCGTCGGGCCCGACGAACCAGCCCAGCCGCAGCAGCCCGACCAACGCCCAACGTTTCGCGGCTTCGGCCTTTTCCCACAGGGCGGGGGCGTCATCGGCGGACAAATGCGGCTCAAGCTGCGTCGTGGCGCAGGAGAGGCACAGGCCGCCATCGCCTTCGGCGATCCAGCTGCAACCCAGCCGGGCGCGATGCGCGCAGGCGCGGTCGTCCAGCGGCGTCACGCAATCCTGACGCGGGTCGAACATCAGCGCCTGGCCGCAGGCACAGGCCAGAACTTCGGGGAAGAGACGGGCGCCGCAGGAGGGGCAGGAATAGACGTTCAAACGGGAAACTCCTTCCGCCGATTTCGGCGGATCTGGATCAGAAAAGAGGTCGCGGCGGGGTGGTGTTGTCGCTGCCGGTCAGCGACAGATCCTCCAGCGTTTCGCGGTCGGTCACGGAAAGCACGCCGTCCCGCCAATTGGCAATCTGGCGCCTGCGCAGGCTGCCGATCACCTTGTTGGTATGCACCAGCGACAACCCCAGGGCATCGGCCAGATCCTGCTGACGATAGGGCATCGGCACGGCGCCCTGCTGTTGCAGGCCCAGTGCGTTCAGCCGGTCCCAGATCCGCAAGAAAGCCCAACCGACCCGTTCGGCGGCGGTGCGCTGGCCCAGCGTCACCAGACTTTCACCCAGAAAATGATCTTCGACCGCACAGGCCCATGTCATGTCATACGCCCGTTCCGGATGCGACCGGAAGAAGGACCACAATTCGGACCGGTCGAAAACGCAGAGCAGCATGGAGGTCGTCGCTTCGACCGAGTGCTGCATTTCCGCCATTACACCGGCCTGCAGGCCCAGGAAATCCCCGGGGAAAACGAAATTGATCACCTGCCGGCGGCCATTTTCCATCGTTTTATAGCGCAGCCCCATTCCGTGCAGCGCCGTGTAAAGCTGCGGGCTGTTGGAGCCTTCCATCAGCAGCGGCGTTCCCGGGTCGACGGCCAGTTCCCCGACCTTGAACCGGGTCATGGCCTGAATTTCATCCGCAGTCATGGGCACGAACAGGTCGTGCTTCCGCAGCGGGCAGTTTTGGCATTTTACGGGCATGGCAACTTTCGCACTCTTGCTATGTCACAGTTTAATGCGTGGGCACGTCGAAGGTTCCATGCTGGTACGGCATAACAACCGAGTACAGGCCATGGCATCCGCTGTCCCCGCGCCGCGCCGCGACATCCTCGTGCTTCAGCACGACCCGTTCATCTATATGGATATTGCGGCGACCTTGTCGGCGATCTGGCCCGGGGCGCTGCTGCACCATGCCCCGGATCCCGGTGCTGCGATCTTGCTGCTGCGGGGGGTGGAGAGGCTGCATCTGGCGGTGCTGGACGGGCCTGTCGCCGGGCTGCAAAGCACTGGACTGATGGGCAAGATCGCGGCCTATCGGGCCTGCGTCCTGCATCTGGACGGGGTCGCAGACGACCCGGAAAACGCCTGCATTCCATGGCAGAGCCTGGAAAAACCATTCACCCAGGAAACATTGACCGCGGCGCTTCTCATGCTGGATCGCGGCGAGGCAAGCTCACAAATCGACGGAACTCTTTTGCCGCCTGCCGGTTGATACGCCGATGACCTCGGCAAGAGGTGCAACCATAGGAGAGTTCAAATGCTGTACTGGGCAGTGGTCTTTTTTGTCGTGGCGATTATCGCCGGTGTCTTCGGGTTTGGCGGTGTGGCATCGGCGTCTGTCGGGATCGCGCAGATCCTGTTTTTCATCTTTCTGGTTCTGTTCGTCATCGCGCTTGTGGCGCGGGCATTTGGCGGTCGCGCGCCCTGATCGGCGCCTCTGCAGACGATCGACCAAGGGGCGCCATCGGGGCGCCCCCTGCATGTCCGGAAACAGATGAAGGGAAGATCCCGTGACCGAAACCTTGTCCATCACCCCCCGCGAAGAGGATGTCAGCACCGGCGTGCGCGATACGCGCGGTGTGGCCGACGCACTGGCCAATGTGCTGGCCGATACCTATCGGCTGGTGTTCAAGACCCATGCCTATCACTGGAATGTGGAAGGTCCGCTGTTTCATGCGGTCCATGTGCTGACCGAAGGCCAGTACGAGGACATGTTCGCGGCCGCCGACGTTGTGGCCGAACGCATCCGCGCGCTTGGCTGTCTGACGCCGATGCGCATGTCCGACATCATGGCGCTGTCCCGTGTCGAGGACGCCAGGAAACCGCTGACCGCTGGCGGCATGATTGCCGATCTGGCGGCGGATCATGAAAAGATTGCGCACCGGCTTCACGCGCTGGCGAAGGTTGCCGGGGACGCAAATGACATCGTGACCGAAGATGTGGCCACGGCGCGGTCGGCGTTCCACGAAAAAGCCGCGTGGATGCTGCGGTCTCTGGCCGCCCGGTAACCGCCGTACGAAGATCAGAAAAAACCGGGCCCCTTGAGGCCCGGCTTTTTTGATGCGATGCGGTTTGGACTGTGGGCCTTGCCCGCAGTCAGACGGTCAGATCGGCCGTTGAGGAGACAAACAGCGCCTGACTGATGGCCGAGCGCACCTGATCTTCATTATAGGGCTTGGAAATCAGGAAGGCCGGTTCCGGGCGTTCGCCGGTCAGCAGCCGCTCCGGATAGGCGGTAATGAAGATCACCGGCAGGGTGCCGAAATGGCCCATCAGCTCGTTGACCGCGTCGATGCCGGAGCTGTCATCCGCCAGGTGGATGTCGGCCAGAACCAGATCGGGCTTTTCGGCCTTGCCGAGCGCCACCGCCCGCGATGCCGTCCGCGCGATCCCGGTGATCTTGTGGCCGATCCCGGCGACGATGCCTTCCAGATCCATGGCAATGATCGCCTCGTCTTCGATGATCAGCACCTTGCCCGCGGTCCGGTCGGCCATTTCCGTTCGGGCGCGGTCGATCAGTTCGTGCACGTTATCCAGGGTTTCACCGATGATTTCGGCCACCTGTTCGGGGCGGAATTCTTCGATGCTGGTCAGCAGCAGCGCTTCGCGCGATCCCGGCTGCAGATGGAGCAACCGTTGCTGCGCCCGAGCCTGCGCCCCGGTTTCATCGTTTTCGACCTTCATGCCGGAACTGGACCAGATCGCATGAAAGGTGCGGTAAAGCCCGACGCGCGGGGTGGACGCCCCGGTGACGGAACCGGGGTCCTGCAGCACCGCTTCCAGCGTAGCCACGGCATATTGATCGCCGCTGGGCTGGCTGCCGGTCAGCGCCCGTGCATAGCGGCGCAGATAGGGCAGATCCGCTGCCACCACATCTGCCAGGTTCATTTGTTCACTCATCGGATCCAACTTTTTTTGTGTCATGTGGGAACCTAACGCGGAAACCTGCGTTAGGTTCCATGTGAGCGCCACGAAAATAGTCCCACAAGAGGTTCAAATGCCACCCTCGACGTCAAAGGAAGACCCGGTCCAGCGACAGATCGACGAAAACCTGAAGCGGATCTTCGACGAGACCGCCCAGGAGCCGTTGCCGGAAAAGCTGACCGCGCTGCTGGATCAGCTGCGCAAGCAGGAGCCCGGCCGATGAGCGACAGCGATCCGCGCGAAGAACTGGTCGAATTGCTGCCGTCGCTGCGTGCCTTTGCGATGAGCTTGACCCGCAATCGGTCCGCCGCCGACGATCTGGTGCAGGACACGGTCGTGAAAGCATGGAGCAATCTGGACAAGTTCCAGACTGGCACCAATCTGCGGGCCTGGCTGTTCACCATTCTGCGCAACACCTTTTATTCGGGACGCCGCAAACGCGCGCGTGAGGTCGAAGACGGCGACGGCGTTCTGACCGGGCAGCTGTCTGAAAAGCCGGCGCATGACGGGCGCTTGCTGCTGCGCGATTTTCGCGCCGCCTTCGATCAACTGCCGGATGAACAGCGCGAGGCGCTGATCCTGGTGGGGGCATCGGGGTTTTCTTATGAAGAGGCGGCGGAAACCTGCGGCTGTGCCGTCGGGACGATCAAAAGCCGTACCAACCGGGGCCGGGCGCGGCTGGCTGAACTGATGGGGCTGACGGACGATGACGCCATGGAAATGACCGACCCGGCGACCTTGGCGGTGATTTCCGCTGGCCGGATCGCCACGGCGTAGACGCAACCCGTTGCCGAAGTATCGCAATGCATCGGTCCTGCGCCGTCTTGGCGTCCGGCTGGTGCTGTTCCTGTCGCTGGCGCTGATCCCGGTGGGTCTTCTGGGGGTGCTGCAGACCCAGGAAGTCGTGCACCGCATCGCCATTCAATCCGAAGCCTATCTGGCCGACCGCACCCGTGCGGCGGCCCGCGCGGAACGTGAGGCCATCCTGCGGTCGATCGGGGCCGCCCACGGTCTGGGACAGATGGTCCTGTCCGTGGGCGACAGCGATCCCAAATGCACCGAACAGCTTTCGCAATTCGTGGCATCGCGCCCGTTCATCAAGACTGTGGGCTTTGTCGGCATCGATGGCATCATGACCTGCGCGTCGAACGGCCATACATTCGATTTTTCCAGGCGACCCGACTGGCACGAACTGGTCGAAGATCCGCGGGAAAGCGTGGCCTACACGCCCTATGATCCGATTTCCGAATCTCCGGTGATCAATTCCATCGTGCCGGTGATGACCTCCGGCACGCTGTCCGGGTTCGTTTTCGTTTCGCAATCCCATGAAACGCTGCGCACGCTGCCCGAAGGCATCGAAGGCGCCAAATTTCTGACCTTCAACGACGAAGGCGAAATCCTGACCGGGCGTGAAGACGGCGCCAGCGTGGCGATGCTGCTGCCGCGCGATATCAGCCTGGAAAGCCTGGCGATGGAGGTCGAGGCGACCTTCACCGCAAACAGCCGGTCCGGAGACACCCGGGTCTATTCCGTCAGTCCGATCATCGACGGCACGGTTTACGCGATGGGGATCTGGTCGCAGCAGGCAACCGCGCCGGGCCTGTTCGGGCTGCCGATCCCGATTCCGGTCTTTCCGTTGCTGATGTGGGTGACCAGCCTGGTCGTGGCCTATGCCGCGGTCGAACGTCTGGCCCTGCGCCACATCCGCAAATTGCGCCACGACATGCGCCAGTTCGGCCGCCGCCGCATCCTGCCATCCGAAGGCAGCAAGGACATGGCGGTCGAGATCGAAGAGATCTATGACACGTTCCGCGCCACGACCGAGATCGTCATCCGGGACGAGGCAGAGCTTGAGCAGCTGATCCACGACAAGAACGTGCTGCTGAAAGAGGTGCATCACCGGGTCAAAAACAATCTGCAGCTGATTTCATCGATCATGAACATGCAGATGCGCCAGATGAAGGCCTCCGAGGCGAAGATGGCGCTGAAGCGGTTGCAGTCCCGGGTGCTGAGCCTCGCCACGATTCACCGAAACCTTTACAAGACCCAGAATCTGGGCGCGGTGCAGGCCGGAGAACTGCTGGAGGAACTGGTCAACCAGCTGGCCGCGCTGGCGGCCGGAGATCACAAGACCCGCATCGACACCCGGTTCGACAGCATGGTGCTGTACCCCGATCAGGCGGTGCCGCTGAGCCTTTTGACCACCGAAGCGGTCACGAATGCGCTGAAATACACCGGCAGTGCCCATGGGGTTCCCGCATGGCTGAAGGTCAGCCTGATTGCCGAAAGCCCCGTAACCGCCTGTCTGGTGGTGGAAAACTCAACCGGGACCGAGCAGGCCCTGCCGGGCGATGAGATGACCGGCACCGGTCTGGGCAACAACCTCATCCGGGCATTCGCGTCGCAGCTGGGCGGGGAGCTTTCGGTGGAACAGACCGACAGTCTTTATCGCTGCACCTGCCGGTTCGAGATCCAGTCCTTCAGCGACGAAGACGCAGGGGATGACGCGCTGGACTGATCGCGCCGGGACGCCGTGCGGAACCGGACGGGGGCGCTGCACGTTGTCATTTCATGACACATGCGATTGCGTCCCCTGATCCGTCCGCCCTGCCCGACGACCCGGCCAAATCCGGCCGCCGCGTTGGGGTGGAGATAGAATTCGCCGGACTGGACGAAGCGCAGGCCGCCGACATCGTCCGTGCGACGCTTGGCGGCCGCATCGGCCCACCCGAACCCTTCATGCGGCATCTGACCGGCACCACCCTTGGGGGCGTGCGGGTGGAGCTTGATACCGCATGGCGGCGCGAACTGGCGCAGGCCCCCGCCGCCGTGGACAGCCTGGCCCATACGCTGATCCCGGTGGAAATCGTGACAGAACCAATCAGTCTGGAGGATCTGGCGCAGCTTGATGCGCTGGCCGCCGCCTTGCGCGATGCCGGGGCGCAAGGGACGCGGGCGGCCCTGACCCACGGTTTCGGAGTGCATTTCAACCCGGAACTGACCGACCTGTCGCTGGATGCGATCCTGCCGGTGCTGCAAGCCTTCGCGGTGCTGGAACCCTGGCTGCGCCACCATGAACCCATGAGCCTGGCGCGCCGGGCGCTGCCCTTCACCGCGCCCTGGCCGCAGAAGCTGCGGCGGGCGCTGCTGGCCGCGCCGCCCGGCGATCTGGACGGGTTGGCCACGCAATATCTGGATCAGATCGCGTCGCGAAATTACGGCCTGGACCTGTTGCCCCTGCTGCGTCAGATCCGGCCCGCGCTGGTCGAGGCGCGGTTGGGCGAGCACGCTCCGTCGGCACGCCCGACCTATCATTTCCGGCTGCCGTCCTGCCGGATCGACGAACCCGGCTGGACCGTGTCGGCCGAATGGCTGAAATGGCGGGCTGTGGAACAGCTTGCCGGTGCGCCCGCGCTGCTGGCGCAGGTGCGGTCGGCGTGGCTGTCCCGGTGCGATCCGTGGTTGCGGGGTGATGACGACTGGGTCGCCACGCTTGACGGGCTGCTTCAGGACGGCGGGCTGACGGGGGCGCGGGCATGACCCGGCCCCTGATCGGCGTATCCGTCTCCGCCCGGTCGGGCTGGCGGATCTATCCGCTTCTGGCGTTCAACATCTGGCT
>JAGQRU010000260.1 GCA_020425105.1 Paracoccaceae bacterium | reverse complement strand
CGAATTTTTCCATCAGCTGGCGATATCCCGCCGCCTCTTCCACAGGGTTCAGATCCGCGCGCTGAATGTTTTCGATGATCGCGACTTCCAGAACCTCGGTATCACTGAAGTCGCGCACCAGCACTGGAAGTTCATGCAGTTGCGCCATCTGCGACGCGCGCCACCGCCGTTCCCCGGCCACGATCTGATATTTGGCGCCATCCTGTTCGAAACGGCGCACGATCAGCGGCTGGATAACCCCTTTTTCGCGGATCGAATTGGCCAGTTCGATCAGATCCTGATCGGCGAAGCGTCGCCGCGGCTGGTCCGGGTTCGGTGCGATCTGTTCGATGGGCACCTTGATTTCGCCCCGCGCCGGAGCGGCCTCAGACATCTCCATGGGGCTGACATCTGCCATCAATGCGGACAAGCCGCGCCCTAAACCGCCCTTTTTGACCATATCTTGCCCTGCCCTGATCTTTTATGCCGATATGCTGTGATAGCGCGCAATGATCTCGTCTGCCAAGTCCCCATAGGCCATGGCCCCTTTCGACCCCGGATCGTAGTCCAGAACCGGCACTGCATGCGACGGTGCTTCGCTGACGCGAACATTCCGCGGAACGATGGTTTGAAAGACAAGCTCCCCCAGGGTTTCTCGCGCATCGCTTTCAACCTGCTGCGCCAAGCGATTGCGCTGGTCGTGCATGGTTAGCAGGACTCCTTCGATCCGCAGCTTCGGGTTGGCCGTCTGCCGCACCTCGCGGATTGTCAGCATCAGTTGCGACAAGCCTTCCAAGGCGAAGAATTCGCTCTGCAGGGGGATCAGGATGGAATCTGCTGCCACCATCGCGTTAACCGTCAGAAGGTTCAGCGACGGCGGGCAATCGATCAGCACGTAATCCACGCCAAGCTGTGCCACCAACGGGCTGCGCAGAATGTCCCGCAACAGGAAGCTGCGCCGTTCATTGGCAACCAGTTCAATATCGGCGGAACTCAAGTCGGTGGTCGCCGGTGCGATCAGGATCGCCTCGACGCTGGTCGGACGCAGAACCTCACTCAGCGGGGCGCCGTCGATGATCAGATCATAGGTGGTCTTGATCCGATCTTCGGTATTCACACCCATGCCCGTCGATGCGTTCCCCTGCGGATCGATATCGACGATCAGGCTTGAAAACCCGCGCTTTTCCAGCGCCGAGGCGAGATTAATCGTGGTGGTTGTCTTCCCGACCCCCCCTTTCTGATTTGCGATGGCAATGATGCGGGGGGAAGAAGCGTCAGACACGACTAAGGGCTCCAATCTTGAACACTACGGCTTCGCCGTCAGTGCAACTGGTAATCTCTTCGACCTTGAACTGCCAGAGCTTTCGGGCCTCGGTCAGCTCTTGTTGGTGCCTTGCACCTTTTGGGAAGACCGCAACGCCGCCGCTTGCAAGATGCCGGTCAGCAAAGCCCAGAAGATCGGCAAGCGGCGCAAGGGCGCGCGCACTTAGGTAGTCAGCGTTCTGCGGCTCCAGCGCCTCGATTCGGGCATCATGGACCTGCATTGGGGTGGATGTTTCACGTGAAACAGTCCGCAGAAACGCTGCCTTGCGCTGATCGCTTTCAACACAGCTGACCATCACTTCCGGCGCGCATTCCTGAGCTAGAATCGCAACGACCACCCCCGGAAAGCCGCCGCCGCTGCCCAGATCGACCCAGGACCCTCGTTCCGGCGCCACAACCGAATACACCTGTGCGGAATCGACGATATGCCGATCCCATAGTGTTTCCAGAGACCTCGATGACACGAGATTGATCTTGCGCGTCCATTTTCGCACCAGATCCGCATAGGTCCGCAGCTTATCGAGTGTTTCAAGTGAAACATCGAGCCCGGGCGGCAGATCGCTCACGCCAGCTTCTCCTGCCGGAGGGGCCGAATGCGCACCAACAGCAAAGACAGTGCTGCCGGCGTCATGCCCTCGATTCTGGCGGCCTGCGCCATGGACGCTGGGCGTGCGCGGTTGAGCTTCTGTTTAAGCTCATTCGACAAGCCGGAAATGTCATCATAGGCGAAGCCCTCGGGGATCAGAAGCGCTTCATCCCGCTTCAGGATGGCTGCGTCGCGCTCCTGCCGGTCCAAATACTTGGAATAAAGAGCATCGCGCCACAACTGGTCCTGTATGTCGCGCGGTATGTCTGAATGCGCGGGATTCAGCGCCAAAATCTCGGAGAATGTGACATTGGGGAATGATAGCAGGTCCCAGCTTGTTCGCCGTCCGCCGTCCGCGCTCACCTTGATACCCGCTCCCATGATCTCCCGCGGCGTCCAGCTTTCTGCGTCGAGAGCGCTGCGTCCCCGGGAAAGCGCATCCATTTTCGCGCCAAACGCGTCCGATCTTATACCGCTGACGCACCCGATCTCCTGCCCCAGCGGGGTCAGCCGCTGATCCGCATTGTCCGCACGCAACGAAAGCCGAAATTCGGCGCGCGACGTGAACATGCGATACGGTTCCGCCACGCCACGTGACGTCAGATCGTCGATCATCACCCCGATATAGCTGGAGCTGCGGTTAAACGTGATCGGAGCCGCGCCCACCGCATGTTGGGCCGCATTCAGGCCCGCCACAAGCCCTTGTGCCGCGGCCTCCTCATATCCGGTCGTCCCGTTAATCTGTCCCGCAAGGAACAGGCCGGGTTGCGCGCGCAATTGAAGCGATAGATTGAGCGCTTGCGGATCCACATAGTCATATTCAATCGCGTAACCAGGCTGCAGGATCGCGACATTCTCCAACCCGAGAATGGATCGGACATAGGCCTCCTGCACATCGACGGGCAGCGAGGTCGAGATACCGTTGGGATATATTGTCGGATCGTCCAGCCCTTCAGGCTCTAGAAACACCTGATGGCTGTCCTTCTCGGCGAAACGCACCACCTTGTCTTCGATGGACGGGCAATAGCGCGGTCCAATGCCTTCGATATGCCCGCCATACATGGCGGACCGTCCCAGATTGTCGTGAATGATCTGATGGGTGCGCGCGTTTGTGTGCGTGATCCCGCAACTGACCTGCCGCGTATCGGTCTTTGAGGTCAGGAAGGAAAAGAAGGTCGGGTCGTCGTCCCCAGGCTGTTCTTCAAGAATATCCCAGTTGATTGTCCGTCCATCCAGCCGAGGCGGCGTGCCCGTCTTAAGCCTGCCAAGAGGCAGCCCCATATCGGCAAAGCGTGCGGCAAGTCTGTTCGATGGATCATCCCCCATCCGGCCCGCCGGATAGGACACGTCGCCAATATGCACCATGCCGCGCAAGAAGGTTCCGGTGGTCACCACAACAGCCCGTGTCGCAACGTTCGTACCGTCTGCGAGCACGACAGCAGTGATCGTCCCCTTCTCTGCCACAATATCCGCGACTTCGCCCGCAATCA
This sequence comes from Paracoccaceae bacterium, assembly GCA_020425105.1. Taxonomy (GTDB): domain Bacteria; phylum Pseudomonadota; class Alphaproteobacteria; order Rhodobacterales; family Rhodobacteraceae; genus Meridianimarinicoccus. The sequence goes on along the minus strand of JAGQRU010000260.1, from coordinate 1,842 downwards.
CGGTCAGATTTGACAGGAGCGCCAGTTCGGCCTGCATGCTTTCGCGATAGATCTTGCGGTCTGACTGCGCCCGAGGGCCTTGAACAGCAGGACCTTTCCGGCGGTTCAGCAACCGGAACTGAATGCCGGCCTTATCCGCAACACGGCCCATGACTCCGTCCATCGCATCGACTTCGCGCACGAGATGCCCTTTGCCGAGGCCGCCGATCGCCGGATTGCACGACATGACGCCAATCTTCGCGGGATCAAGCGTGATCAACGCGACGCGAACGCCCATCCGGGACGCGGCGTGTGCAGCCTCGCATCCCGCATGCCCGCCACCAACGACGACGACGTCAAAGCTGTCATGTTTCACGTGAAACATTGTCATTTCCCAAGACAGAAACTGCTGAAGATCTCATCCAGCACATTTTCAACATCGATACGGCCCACCAGCGCATCCAATATCGCAACGGCCTGCCGAATATCTTCGACCGCCAATTCGGTCGGACGATTGCCCATCTCTAGCGCATCCAATGCCGATTCCAAAACAGCCTTGCTGGAGGTCATCGCCTGACGGTGGCGTTCGTGCACCGCCAGTCCCGCCCCTGCCGCACGTTGCGATAGCGCTGCGCATACATGATTCAGAAGGCCGGTGACGCCCTGCCCGGTCTTTCCCGACACTCCGGGACCGTCATCACCAACAAGATCTACCTTACCTCTTAGAATTAAGTCGTCATCGAGAAGCGTCACGCCGTCCGGCACCGACCCATCTGTCAGGATGACCCGAAGGTCCGCCTGATTGGCCCGCGCAATCGCGCGTTCAATGCCAAGGCCCTCAACCAGATCATCCGTCTTACGCAGACCTGCAGTATCAAGAAATGTCACGGGCAAGCCACCGACATCCATACGCACTTCGATCACGTCCCGCGTCGTTCCAGCGACGTCCGATGTGATCGCGGCATCGCGCCCGGCGAGCGTGTTCAACAGGGTCGACTTGCCGATATTCGGCGGCCCCACGATAGCTACCTCAAAGCCGTCACGGATGCGCTCAGCCGCTGCGAATCCCGCGACTTCCTGCACCAGGCTTGCGGTGACATCGCGTAGCAACGCGATGACCTCTGGCGTCACATCGACGGGCACGTCCTCGTCGGCGAAATCAATCGTGACTTCCAAAAGCGCCATTGCGCGGATGAGACTGGTGCGCCAACTTTCGGTCTTTTTGCCCAATGCACCGGACAGAACACGCAGCGCCTGAAGCCTTTGGGCCTCGGTCTCGGCATCAATCAGATCGGCCAGTCCTTCGACTTCGGTCAGATCCAACCGGCCGTTTTCCAATGCACGGCGGGTGAACTCACCAGGCTCCGCCAAGCGAAGCCCCGGTATCTTTGACAATGTCACCAACAGCGCGGCGACAGTCGCCCGGCTACCGTGCAGCTGAATCTCCGCGGATGTTTCGCCGGTAAAGGAAGCGCCCTTCGCAAAGGTCAGTACCAGTGCCGTATCAATCACCGAGCCATCGTCAGAAGAGACCCGGCACAGCGTCGCGTGGCGCATCGGCGGTATGCGCCCGCACAGACGCAATATGGCGTCATGCGCCGCCGGTCCTGACAGGCGGACGACCGCGACCCCAGCCTTACCCTGCGCAGAGGCAAGCGCGTATATTGTGTCCATCACATACGCACACGCAAAATCAAGTGTTCATAGAGTCGAAGAAGTCCGAGTTCGTCTTTGTTTGCTTCAATTTCGACAACAGGAATTCGACGGCGTCAGTGGTACCCATGGGGTTCAGGATGCGGCGCAGCACGAAGGTTTTCTGCAGATTGATCTTGTCGACCAGCAGGTCCTCTTTCCGGGTGCCGG
>JAGQRU010000259.1 GCA_020425105.1 Paracoccaceae bacterium | reverse complement strand
CGGCTGATCGACATCGGTGCCTTTGGCGACGGCGGTGTGAAAGGCCAGAAGCTGCACCGGCAGGGCGTACAGGATCGGCGCGAAGACCGGATCGACCGGCGGCATGCGCAACCATTTCCAGACGCCGTCGCTGGCCTCTTCCAGCCCCGATGCGTCCGACACCAGCAGCACCTTGCCCTTGCGGGCCATGACTTCCTGCATGTTGGACACGGTTTTTTCGAACAACCGGTCGCGCGGGGCCAGAACGATCACCGGAACATTGGGATCGATTAATGCGATGGGGCCGTGTTTCAGCTCTCCGCTCGCATAACCTTCGGCGTGGATATAGCTGATTTCCTTCAGTTTCAGCGCGCCTTCCAGCGCCATGGGATACATGCCGCCGCGCCCCAGGAACAGCACGTCGCGGGCTTCCGCCAGTTCCGTCGCCATGGCCGCGATGTCGGACCCCAGCGACAGGGCCTGGTTCATCGCGCCGGGGATCATCCGCAAATCGGACACATGGGCGCTCAGCGCCTCGGGGCTGAGCGTCCCGCGCTGCCGCGCTGCTTCCAGTGCCAGCAGCGCCAGAACGGTCAGTTGGCAGGTAAAGGCCTTCGTCGAGGCGACACCGATTTCGGCGCCGGCAAGGGTGGGCAGAACCACATCGCTTTCCCGCGCGATCGAACTTTCCGGCACATTGACCACCGACGCGATCCGGCCGCCCTGTTCGGCCACATAGCGCAGCGCCGCCAGCGTGTCGGCGGTTTCACCCGACTGGCTGACGAAGATCGAAATGGAGTCCTTCGGCAGCGGCGGCTCGCGATAACGGAATTCCGACGCGATATCGACTTCGACCGGCAGCCGGGCCAGCTGTTCGAACCAGTATTTGGCCGTCAGGCAGGCGTAATAGGCGGTGCCGCAGGCGACCATGGTGATCCGGCTGGCCCCGGAAAAATCCAGCGTCCCGGGAAGGGTTATGGCGGCGCTGTCATCGCGCAGATACGCTGACAGGGTATCCCCGACGACCGATGGCTGTTCGGCCATTTCCTTGGCCATGAAATATTTGTGGCCGCCCTTGTCCGACCAGGCGTTGTCCAGCTGCAGGATCCGCATCTCGCGCTCGACCTGGTCGCCCTGAGCGTCGAAGATCTGCGCCCCGTCACGGGTCAGAACCGCGAGATCGCCCTCTTCCAGATAGGTGATGCGGTTGGTCAGCGGCGACAGCGCGATGGCGTCGGAACCCACGAACATTTCTCCGTCGCCATGCCCGATGGCCAGAGGCGACCCGCGCCGCGCGGCGATCAGAAGATCGTCCTCACCTTCGAAAATCAGACACAGGGCGAAAGCGCCTTCAAGCTCGCCAACCGCGGCTTTGGCGGCATCGATGGGCGGCATCCCTTGATCCAGATGGTATTGCGTCAGAAGCGCGATGGTTTCGGTGTCGGTGTCGGTGCCGAAAGGATAGCCGTTGGCCCCCAGCCGCGCCCGAAGCTCGCGGAAATTTTCGATGATGCCGTTGTGCACGACCGCCACGGGACCCGCCAGATGCGGGTGGGCGTTGACCACGGTCGGCGCGCCATGGGTCGCCCAACGGGTATGTCCGATCCCGATCTTGCCGCGCAAAGGCTCGTGCACCAGCAGGTCGGACAGTTCGACCAGCTTGCCGATGGCGCGGCGGCGGTCGAGCATTCCGTCCTGCACGGTCGCGATCCCCGCGCTGTCATAGCCGCGATATTC
>JAGQRU010000258.1 GCA_020425105.1 Paracoccaceae bacterium | reverse complement strand
ACGACACGCTGGAAGGCGGAGCGGGCGACGACCGGATGTCTGGCGGCGACGGCGACGACCGGATGATCGGCGGCGATGGCGACGACGTCATGGACGGCGGCAAGGGCAACGATTTCATGCGGGGCAATGCCGGTGACGACACGCTCATCGGCGGCGACGGCAATGACATGCTTTATGGCGGTACCGACAACGACCTGCTCGACGGCGGAGCGGGGCACGATCAGCTATTTGGCGGCGACGGACAGGACACGCTGAGCGGCGGGACCGGCAATGACAAGCTTCATGGCGGCCTCGGCGACGACACCCTGACCGGCGGGGACGGGCAGGACCGGCTGGTCGGCAATCAGGGCGCCGACAAGCTCGACGGCGGAGAAGGCAACGACTATCTGGATGGCGGCTCCGGCAATGACGAGCTGATCGGCGGCGGCGGCAACGACACCATGTTCGGCGGGGCTGGGGACGACCTTCTTTCAGGCGGCGACGGCGACGATGTCCTGCGCGGCGGCGGCGGCGACGACACCCTGGACGGTGGCGACGGCAACGACAAGCTGTATGGAGGCACCGGCAACGATACGCTTCTGGGTGGCGACGGCGACGATCTTCTGGTCGGGCGCGGCGGCAGCGACATCATGGATGGCGGACTGGGCAACGACACCCTGCGCGGCGGCCGGGACGATGACGTCATGGACGGCGGCGACGGCAACGATCTTCTCATCGGCGGCCGCGGGAACGACACGCTGACCGGCGGCGCGGGCGATGACATCCTGCGCGGCGGCCTCGGCGACGACATTCTGGACGGTGGCGACGGCAACGACACGCTGACCGGCGGGCGTGGCGACGACACGATGCTCGGCGGTGACGGGGATGACGTGCTCAGCGGTCAGGGCGGCGACGACCTGATGGAGGGCGGCGATGGCAACGACACCATGGATGGCGGCGACGGCACCGATATACTGGACGGCGGCGCTGGCAACGACACCCTGAATGGCGGGCGTGGCAGCGACATCATCGAAGGCGGCGCGGGCGATGACGACCTGTGGGGCGGCGCCGGGCAGGCGACCGACACCTTCGTCTATTCCCAGGGCGACGGCACCGATACGATCCATGATTTTCAGGCGAATCTGGACCAGATCGACCTCAGCTCCTACGGGCTGGATTTCGATGACATCCAAAGCCGCCTGAGCGACACGGGCTCCGGCGTCGAAATCAACCTCGAAGGGATCAACGGCGCCGCGGCCGGCGACAAGATCATTCTGGAAGACGTTGATCTGGACGATCTGGACGAAGGGAACTTCCTCACATGATGTGTCGCTGGCCCTGTGAGGCGCGGCCATGACCGCGCCTCTGCCCACCCTTCTGGGCCGGTTGCGAGGTCTCGCGCCGCCCTTGATCCTGTTCAGTTTCGTGACCAATCTGACCGTGCTTGTGTCGCCGCTGTTCATGATGCAGGTGCTGGACCGGGTCGTGCCCACGGGCAATCTGAACACGCTGGCCTTGCTGTTCTTCATGGCGCTCTGCGCTTTGACGATGAATGCCGCTGTCGAGTATTTCCGCGACCAGGCGCTGGCCGAAAGCGCGCGCTGGATGGAACAGGGCGCGGCGGCGCATCTGCTGCAACGTCCGGTGGCCCAGACGCTGGATCACCTGCGCCATGTGGCGGTGTTGCGCGATTTTCTGTCTGGGCGCGGCGCGCTGGTGGTGCTGGACCTTCCGTGGGTCGGTATCTTTGCGGTGGCGCTGTATCTGATCAACCCGGCCTTCCTGCTGCTGGCCTTTGTGGCAACGTTGAGCTTCGGCCTGATCGCGCTGGTACGCGCATATCTGGCGGGCGCAGCACAGGCGCAGGCCGCGGCCCACGGCAAGGCGGGCATGGACAGCCTGAAACAGGTCGATCGTGCCGGGGTCGCGCGCGGACTGATGTCGCTTGGCCGCAACCTCGCCGACCGGTATTTGCGCAGCTTGTCGGCGCAATCCGCTGCCGCCACGCGGGCCGGGCGGATCGAAACCGCGCTGGACTGCAGCAGCCGGTTTCTGCGCAGCGGGTTGCAACTGGGCGCGCTGGCGATCGGGGCAATGCTTGTGGCGCGGGGGCAGCTGTCTGCCGGCGGCATGATCGGCGCCTCGCTGTTGATGGGCAAATGCCTGTCCACCGCCGACGGGACCATCGCTGCCTGGCCGACATTGCGCAAGGCCCGCGCGGCCTATCTCGCGCTGGCTGCCGATGCGGGCGCCGCCGCGGAACCGCGCACCGAAATCGCCGATCTGACTGGCGCGCTGCGCGCGGTGAACCTGGTTTATCCCCGCGGCGCCGGCGCGCCCCCCCGCATCGACAGATGCACCTTCGCGCTTGAGGCGGGCACCTGTCTGGCCATCCTTGGGGAATCCGGCAGCGGCAAGACCACGCTGCTGCATGCCTTATGCGGGATCGATCCGGCCCCCATTGGCAACAGCTTCATGGACCAGACCGATGTGCGGACACTGGACACCGCCACCCGCGACCGCCAGATCGGGTATCTGCCGCAGCAGGCCGACCTGGCGTTCGGGACCATTGCCGAGATCATCTCGCGCTTCGACCCCAACCCCGATGACGCCGAAATTCTGGCCGCCGCGCGGCGGGTCGGTGTGCATGGCATGATTTCCGCCCTGCCTCTGGCCTATGAAACCGACATGGCCAAATTTCCGCATCTTCTGTCTGCAGGTCAGAAACAGCGCATCGCGCTCGCCCGCGCGATTTACGGCAACCCGCGCTATCTGTTCATGGACGAGCCCAATGCGCTGCTCGACAATCAGGGCGAACGTCAGCTGGGCGACGCCATCTTGCGATTGAAGCATCAGGGAACGACCATCGTTATGGTCGTTCACCGCACCGGCATCGTCAGCCTGGCAGACAAGGTGGCGGTGATGCAGGACGGCCGGATCATCGAATTCGGCGACCGGCGCGAAATAATGGGCCGCATGGCCAACAGCCACCGCCGCATCCGGGTCCCGATCCATCCCGCATCCGTGCAGGATCTGATGGACTGGGTGGCCCGCCAGTTCGTGCGCGACGGGGATGAGGCCTTCCGCCAGCGGGCCTCGGTCATCACGCGCGAGCTTTACAATTTCGCCTGCGATAACGGCCCCAAGGATCCCGAGCGGCGGCTGAGTTTCGAATTCACCTTCATCGACGATGCCACCTGCTCGATCACGCTGGCCGAACCCTTCCGGCTGAAGCTTGAACGCAAGATCAGCAAGATCCGCGAAATCGCCACCCAGCCCAACCCGATCCTCGAGGGTCTGCCCGTCGACGAAGCGTCGCTGGCCACGGTCATCCGGCTTTCGGACCATTTCGAACATCGAGCAAGCGAGAAGCAATCCGCCTATGTCGCACGTCTTGTCCAAACCGAACCTCCCGCAGCCAGTGCCTGAACCCGACGGCAACGGCCTGCCACGGCGGATCATGCGCCCGCTGAACCGGGCGGCGCTGGCGCTGGCTCTGTTCCTGTCCGTCTTTGGCGTCTGGTCGGCGCAGGGGCGGTTTGCCACCACATTGCACATGCCGGGCAGCATCGGATCGACCGCACCGTCCTATCCGGTGCAGCATCAATGGGGCGGCAAACTGACCGAAATCCACGTCGCGATGCACCAGCCGGTGCAGGCGGGCGACGTTTTGTTCCGCATGGACAGTACCGATCTGGACCTGCGCCTGGCTGATCTGGATCTGCGGCGGACCGAAGTGAAGACGGAACTGGCGGAGATCGGCCAGCGGCTGGCATCGGTTCCGCTGACGGCGGCACCGGCGCAACAGCCCGCACAGGTCCTTCTGGCTTACGCGGTGCAGGATCAGACCTTGCAGGCAGAGATCGCCAATCTTGACGCGCAGAGCGCGGCGGCGCGGGCCCAGGACGGCAAGCTCGCGCGGGAAATCGACCACCTTCAGGATCTGTCCCGCATTTTGGGAGCGCAGCGCGACCGCATCGCGGTGCTGACCCGCAAGGGGCTGGCCACGGATCAGGCGCTGGAAACCGCCCAGCAACGGGCACTTGAAGTCGCGGCCCGCATCGCGTCGCAGGAAGCGGAACGGGCCGAGTTGCAGGCGAAGGCCGATAGCAGCGCCCGGTCGGCGCATCTGATGCAGGCCCGGCACCGGCAGGATCTGGCCACCCGTCAGCTGTCGCTGGGACGCGAACTGGCGCAGATCGAAACCGAACGGGCCCGTCTGGAGGTTCAGCGCGACGAAGCCACGCTGCGCGCGCCGGTCAGCGGCGCCATCGCCGAACTCGACTATCCGGCGACCGGCACAACCGTGCCTCGCGGCGCGACGCTGGCGGTGATTTCCCAGCCCCTTGGCCAGCCCTTTGCAGAGCTTCGGGTGCCGCCGAACTATATCGACCAGGTTCGAACCGGGCAGGACGGAATTCTGACCGTCCCGGGGCTGCCGCAGCGCAACATGCCGCGCATCGGCATCGAAGTGATGGGGGTGGCCGACAGCCCCGTGCGCGATCCGGCCGGGAATGTGCAGTATTACACCGCCCGCGTCATGATCGACCCGGCCGATCTGGCCAAAGCGGAACACACTCTGGGCGGGCGGTTCCATCTGGTCGCCGGCATGCCGGTCTCGGCAGCACTGAACGGCGCCCCGACATCGTTGTGGCACTATCTGGCGGCACCGCTGGTAGACACGCTGCGCATGGGCTTCGAAGAGTAATCCGCGCCCTAACGGCCCAAATGACCGGTTTGCCTGCGCTTTGGGCTTGACCCCGCCCGTGCGGAACGCCTTTTTCAAAGGGAACGAACGGGGGCAAATCCTGGGTCAGGGGGCAGTTTTGGTCGAAGTCGTAATCTTGGGGGGCACAGGTTTCCTGGGCCGTCACCTGTGCGAAGCATTCACCCGCGCAGGACATGGCGCCACCGTGATCTCGCACCACCCCGACTATCACTTTGTCGAACAGCAGGGCGGCGGCCTCAGGGCGCTTGAACTGGGCACCGGAGAGGCGTTCGAGGCGCTCGACACCGCGGATTGCGTGCTGCATTTCGGTCATCAGTCGAAACCCGCGTCGAACCAGAACGCGGAAGTGCTGGAGATCACCCAGAACGTGGAACCGGCGCTGCAGCTTCTGTCGCGCCTGGCGGCGGCGGGGCGGCGGCCGCATGTGGTCTATGCCTCGTCCGGCGGTCAGATCTATGGCGGCGGCCATGCCAGCCCGGTCACCGAAGCCGGTCCGGAACGCCCGGTGACGCCCTATGCCCTTGGCAAGCAGATGGTGGAAAACGCGCTGCGCTATCACGCGCGCAACCGCAACATGGACGTCTCGATCTTCCGTCTCGCCAACCCTGTCGGCACCTGGCAGTTCGGCGGGCGGCACGGCTTCGTTTCGGCGGCGGTCGAAGCAACGATGCGGGGCCGCGATCTGACCCTGTTCGGGCCGGGCAAGAATGTCCGCGATTATTTCGATGCCGACGAGTTCAGCGATTTCCTTGTCGCGCGCGTGCTTGAACGCAGGCTGGGCAGCGGGATCTACAATATCGGTCGCGGGCAGGGTTTCACTGAACGCGAAGTTCTGGATTTCGTCGGTCAGGTTGTGGGCCGCGCGCCCAGCGTGATCGAAAAACCCGGCCGCGCCTTCGATCTTCCCTATTCGGTTCTGTCGATCGAAAAAGCGGCACAGGAATTGGGCTGGTCACCGCAGGTTGACTTGCCGCACACGATCACCAAGCTGAAAGCAGCCCTGACCACAGCCTGAGGCACGCGCCTTCAGACGCCCGGACGACCGATATTGCCGTACGACCTTCGCACCGGTTCACCCCGCGTGCGTCTGCGTGTTAGTTTCGGCAATCATTTCAAGTCACGGGACGGGAGGCGTCAAGAGTGAATTGCACTGACACACCAGCAAAGACGGCCATGATCGTGGACGATCATCCGCTTTTCTGCGACGCACTGTCCATCGTGCTGACCAGCGTAGCGGGCATTGCCACAGTTCAGACGGCGGATTCGCTGAGTGAAGCGATCAAGGCCCTGGACGGTGGCGCGCGGCCCGATGTGCTGTTGCTCGACCTTAATCTGCCGGATGTCAACGGGCTCGACGGACTGATGCGCCTGCGGTCGCGGCAGCCCGACCTGCCGATTCTGGTGGTTTCCTCCATGTCCGACAATCGGATGATTTCGGCAACCCTGCGCGCCGGGGCCCAGGGCTTCGTGCCCAAGCACAGCCAGCGCGATGTGTTCCGCCGGGCATTCGAAGCCATCTGGTCGGGGCAGAACTTCCTGCCCGACGGGTTTATCGACCCGTCGTCCCCGGATGGCGAAGACGCGGCCATTGATGAGGCCGTTGCACGGCTGGCAAGCCTCACCCGGCAGCAGGCGCGTATCCTGCGGCTGATTTGCGACGGCAAGCTGAACAAACAGATTGCCTTTGATCTGTCGATTGCCGAAACAACAGTGAAGGCTCATGTCACCGCCATCATGCGCAAGCTTGGGGTGCAGAGCCGGACGCAGGCAGTGCTCGTGGCACAACAGGCCAAATACGCGCATCTGCTGCCCGAGGGCTAAGAAGGCCCTTTTTGACCGGGGCCGCGTGGCCCCCTCCTGTCAGAGGGTCGGATAAGGCCCCGGCAGACATGAAGGGAGCGTATGGAGGAGACGCAACCGCACCCGGCAACCGCGCAAGCGGACCGACCGACCGAAGCCGTGCGCCGCGCCACCGTGGATGCGCACCGGGCGGATTGTGTCGCCATTCTGGCCGCTCAGCTGGGCCCAGATCTGGAACAGGTGTTTCTGTTCGTCGACACCGACGCCGATTTTGACCGCATCATTTCAGAGGCCCGGGGCGCCTTCGACGGCGTCAAGGTGGTCGCCTGCACGACGGCAGGCGAAATCAGCGAAGGCGGCTATAGCGAAGGCAATATCGTCGCCCTGGGCCTGCCACGCAACAATTTCACCACATCGACCTTGCTGGTCACCGATCTGGACAAGGTCGAAGACCGCACTCTGATCGAAACCGTGGTGCGGGAACGCCTGACGCTGGAAGCGCGGGCGCGCGACTTGCCCAACGCCTTCGCCTTTCTGGTGATTGACGGGCTGTCGCGGCGCGAGGATCAGCTGATGAACGCGCTGGCATCGGGCATGGCGGCACTTCCCGTCTTTGGCGGATCCGCGGGTGACGGCGTGCGGTTCAAACGCACCCGGGTGTCGCTCGACGGCGCAAGCTATCAGAATGCGGCGGTCATCACCTTTGTACGCACCCGCTGCGGCGTAAAGGTTTTCAGCCTGGATCACTTTGAGCCGGGAACGGAACGCATGGTTGTGACCAAGGCCGAGCCGTCGCGCCGGGTGGTGTGCGAAATCAACGCCCGGCCCGCCGCCCGCGAATATGCCCGGATCCTCGGCAAGAACCCGGATTTCCTGTCGCCCTTCACCTTTGCGGCGCACCCGCTGGTGGTGCGGGTCGGAGGTCAGCACCATGTTCGCGCCATCCAGAGGGTCACCGAAGACGGCGCGTTGGTGTTCTTTTCGGCTATCGACGAAGGCATTGTTCTGACGCTGGCCAAAGCCGGGAACATGGCCAAGCATCTGGACAAGGCGCTGTCCGATCTGTCTGCAAATGGCAAATTGGACACGATCCTGGCCTGTGACTGCGTCTTGCGCCGAATCGAAGCCACACAGAAGCAGTCCGCCCGCGACGTGTCGCGCGTGCTGGAAGCCCACCGCGTGGTCGGCTTCAACACCTATGGCGAACAGGTGGGCGCGAAGCACGTCAACCAGACCATGACCGGCGTCGCCCTCTATCATCCCGATGAGGACGCGCCATGATCGAATCGCTTATCGATCCCAGCGAACCGCTCGAAGAACAGCATGCCCGACTGTTGGAAATCACCGCCGCGCTGATGCGCCGGGTCGAACAGGATATGGACGGCGCCGGGCAAGCCTATGTATTGTTCGAACGTGCGGTCATTCTGGAAGATCAGGTCCGGCAGCGCACCTTCGAACTCGAACAGGCACTGGAACTTCTCAACCGGTCCAACGCCCAGCTGGCGCAGGCCAGCCACGAAGCCGTCACCGCGCGGACCGATCTGGCCAATGCCATCGAAGCGGTGCGCGAAGGCTTCGCGCTGTTTTCCGCCGACGACCATCTGATCATGTGCAACAGCCGCTTTGCACTGCAGATGAAAGACATCCGGCCGCGCATGGTGCCCGGCTTGTCGTTCCGCGAATATGTGCATCTGGTCAGCCGCAGCCGGTATCTGGCGCTGCCGCCGGGGATGACGCGCGACCAGTGGGCCGAACGGCGCCTGCGGCGCCATGAAGACAGCCATGTGATGTTCAATGTCGAACTGGCCGACGACCACTGGTTGCAGGTCAGCGAACATCGCACGCCAAATGGCGGCACCGTGATCCTGCTGACCGACATCACCGATGTGATCCGTATCGGGCGGGAAGAACGCGACAAGCTGCTGGACGAACAGGCGCGGATGATCCGGGCCACGCTGGAACACCTCAATCAGGGTGTCGCGATCTTCGACAAGGGCAGCCGTCTGGTGGGGTGGAACCGCCGGTTCACCGATCTTCTGGGGCTGGCGCCGTCGCGGATGCATATCGGCATTCGCTTCGACCGGATCACCGAAGAGCTGCGCGAACGGTTTTCGGTCTCGGACGAAGCCAAACTGAGGGTTCTGGAAAACTGGCGCGAGGGCACGGCGCCGACGACACCGCTGTCGTTTGAGCTTCTCAGCCCCGGGCGGCTGACGCTGGACACTTTCGCGCGGCGCATGCCTGACGGCGGGTTCGTGATTTCGCTGACCGATGTGACCGTCGAACGCGAAGCCACCAGAGCGTTGTCGATCGCCAACGAAACCCTGGAACAGCGCGTCGCCGAACGCACGCTGGAGCTGAAAGACGCGCTGGATGCCGCGGAACGGGCCAATGCGTCCAAATCGCGGTTTGTCGCTGCGGCCAGCCACGATCTGCTGCAACCCTTGTCAGCGGCGAAGCTGTTTCTGGCATCGGCCATGGACACCCGCGCCGATCCGCTGGTGGACAAGGCCCAGCGGGCGCTGGAGAGCGTCGAGATGATCATCGACGCGCTGCTGGATATCTCAAAACTGGAATCCGGGCGCGAAACCTTCGACATCCGAAACGTCACGCTGAACGAGGTCCTGACGCCTCTGACCGAAGAATTCGGTCCTCTGGCGGCCCGGAAGGGGCTGGAATTGCGGGTGGTGCCGTCCACCGCCATCGTGCGCAGCGATCCGGGCTATTTGCGGCGGATCCTGCAGAACCTGATCGGAAACGCGATCCGCTATACCGACCGGGGCCGTGTGCTGGTCGGCGCCCGGCAGATGGGCGCGTCGGTCCGGATGGAAGTCTGGGATACGGGCTGTGGCATCAAGGAAGACGATCAGGAAATCATCTTTCAGGAATTTCAACGCCTTGACGCGCGCGCTTCTGCCAGCGAGGGGCTCGGCCTGGGTCTGGCCATCGTCGAGAGGGCCTGCGCGCGGCTGGGTCATCCCCTGGGATTGTGGAGCGAGCCGGGCAAAGGCAGCGGCTTCTTCGTCGGCCTGCAGCGCGGCAGCGCCGGTGACGGCTCGGCGGCGCGCAAGGCCAATGCCGCGCATGTTTCAGCCTCGTGGCAGTTGAAGGACAAGGGTCTGATCGTGCTGCTGGTCGAAGACGATGTGGACCTGCGCCGCGCCATCACCGTCCTGCTGGGCCGTTGGGATATCAGCGTGCTAGACGCCGCCAGCGCGACCGAGGCGGTCGATCTGCTGAACGAGATCGAGATCACCCCCGATGCGGTTCTGATCGACTATCAGCTGGGCGACGGATCCGACGGGGTCGGGCTGGCGCGCACCCTGTTCGACCGCTTCGGGCGCATCCCCACCTGTATCCTGTCGGCCAACCGGTCGGCGGAACTGCGGCTGGCCTGCGCCGATGTCGGGCTGCCGCTGATCAGCAAGCCCATTGACGCGGGGCGGCTGGAAAAATTCCTGCTCGGCGCGCTGCCGGAAACCGAGCCCGCCGAATAGCCGTTTGCGACTTTAGGCGCATATACAGGGTCCGGGCACCGTTTATCATCCGGGACGGAAACACCCGGGAGGATTTTCATGCAGACCGACGACAGCCTGCCCCTGCGCGTCATGGCGACCGATGCCGCGCGCACCCTTTTGGCCGAAATCCGCGCCGATCATGGCGACGTGCTGTTTCATCAATCCGGTGGCTGCTGCGACGGATCTTCGCCCATGTGCTACCCCATCGGCGGGTTCCGCATCGGCGAAAGCGATGTGCGGCTGGGCGATATCGATGGCGCCGAGGTCTGGATCAGCGGCCCGCAATATGAAGTGTGGAAGCATACCCAACTGATCCTCGATGTGGTCAAGGGGCGGGGCGGAATGTTTTCGCTGGATAACGGACGTGAAAAACGGTTCCTGACCCGCAGCCGCGCGTTCAACGCCGACGAATTGTCCGCGCTTGGCCTGACCGCACCGGCCCATCCTGCGCCAAGCTGCGCCATCTGAAAAGACCAGCCTGCTGACCGAGCCTGACCGCGCCGCCGTTCCGGGGCGCGGTTGATCCGTTTCCGAACCCATGTTTTACTTTCCCAGTCGTTAATGCGCGACGCCGCGGGTTTGCACACGGATCGGACCGATTTCATGACTACATATGTTTTGAATGCCTTTGTCGTCGAAGATCAGAACGGCCTGGTTACCGCCGTCAGCAACACGACATTTTCGGTCGTCTTCCGGGATGGCGCGACACCAAACATCTTTTACACGGTCAATCCGGTTCAGGATCCGCAGAACCCGCTGACCGGCGTCGAACTTGGCGCGACCGACGGGTATCACGCCTATTTCGGTCCGGCCGCCAGCAGCACCTCGCTCGATCTGTTCGACGAAGAAGCCGTGGGCGTCGTGAACTGGAACGACGCATCGGGCATCGCGCGGTCGACGACGATCATCGCCATCTCAGGCGATGGCGGAAGCGGTGGCGTGCCCTCCTATCTGATCATCATCCCGCTGGCGGGCGATCCGTTCCCGGCAATTCCCAACGTCGCGGACTGGAACAATTTTCAGGATATCGCCAGCGCGACGAACCCGCATATCACATCGTTCGGCACCGCGCAGGCGCCGTTCACGCCCAACACCGACTTCTCTCTGGCAGCTTTGGGAAGTTTTCTTGTCGGCTCCACCGAAGACGATCTGATCGCCCGCGATGACGATCCCGGCGATTCCTTCTTCTTCGACACCGGCGCGGGAAATGACACCATCATCGGTGAAGACGCCTTTCTGGACGTCGCGATGGGGTCTGGAAACGACCGGCTCGAAGCCGGTGCCGGCGGTGTACGCGCCAATTATTCGGGGGAAACCGGTGGCAGCGGCATCATTGTCGATCTGGGCGCGGGAACCGCCATCGACACGTTTGGCACCACCGACACGCTGGTGAACGTGACCCAGGTTCTGGGGTCCATCGAAGCGGATCAGATCACCGGCAGCGCCGGTTTCGACATTCTGGATGGCGAACGGGGCGACGACACCATTGATGCGCGGGATGGCGACGACTGGATTTTCGGCAGCGTCGGCAACGACACGCTCGACGGTGGCGCCGGTAACGACACGGTTATCTATGATGCGCTCGATAGCGGCATCATCCTCAACAATACCGGCGCGACCCAAAGCGGAACCGCCGCTTTTACCGTCAACAAGGGCGCGAACGGAACCGATACGCTGCTGAACATCGAGAATCTGCATGGCAGCAACCTGATCGGATCTTCAGACCAGATTTTCGTTCAGGGCGCGTGGATCTATGTCTTCGACCGCGCCGGGAATGACCATGTCGAGGTCACAGACAACAGTCCCGGCGGGACGGTAAGGTTCTATGTCGGCTCCGGCAACGACACCTTCATCGGCAGCACCAATAGCGGCGATGTCCTGGATTTTTTCGATGATACCTATGACGCCAAAGGCGCGCATATTCAGGGGGCATCCGTCGTTTTCAACGGGCTCGGCAGCGGTACGCTGACCGACCCCTGGGGCGATACCGACAGTTTTTCGAATATCGAAGACATACACGGCAGCGCGCTGGACGACACGGTCATTGCCGATGACGGCGACAACAACCTTTTCGGCAACGCGGGCGACGACACCCTGAACGGCCTGGGCGGTGACGACTATCTGTCGGGCAACGATGGCGACGATACGCTCAACGGCGGCGCGGATCGTGACCACATCGTCGGAGGCGCAGGCAACGACCATATCGACGGCGGCAGTTCTGACCGCGATACCGTGCGCTACGATATCGAGGAACAGGAAGGCGGGACCGGCGCGGTCACCGTCAACCTGCAGACCGGGATCGCCACCGACAGCTATGGCGACACAGATACGCTTCAAAATATCGAAGAGGTGCGCGGAACATCCCAGGCGGATCACTTCACCGGCAGCGCCGCCGCGAATGAACGCTTCGAAGGGCGGGGCGGCGACGACACCATTCTGGCCGGTGACGGGCGCGACCGGCTGACCGGCGGCGAAGGCAACGATTATCTGGATGGCGGCGCGGGCGACCGGGATCAGGCGCGCTATCACGACGACCACAACTTCGGCGGCTTTCAGGGCATCGTTGCGGATCTGCAGACGGGCAGCGTCATCGACACGTTTGGCGACACCGACACGCTGGTCGGCATCGAAGAGATCAATGGCAGCTCCTTCGACGACATCATTCGCGGCGACGGCAACGCGAACGGGCTTTGGGGCGGTCTTGCAGGAAATGACCTGATCGAAGGGCGGGCCGGAAACGATTTCCTGACGGGCGGCGCGGGCGACGACACGCTGGACGGCGGGGCTGATGACGATTTTGCCGATTACAGCTTCGACGACCAAGATGGCGGAACGCAGGGCATCGTCGCCAATCTGTCCACCGGAACCGTGACGGACACCTTCGGCGACACCGACACGCTGATTTCCATCGAAGGCATCTCGGGATCGGTCTTTGACGACATGATCACCGGCGATGCCAACGACAATGATCTGCGCGGGTTCGATGGCGATGACACCCTGATCGGGGGCCTGGGAAATGATCGTCTGCGAGGCGGCGATGGCGACGACACGCTGGACGCCTCTGCCGATACGACCGGGTTTGGCGACTTTGTAATGCCCGGACTGGGCAGCGACACCATCACCGGGTCGATGGCACTCTTCACCACCGGCAGTGAAGGCATCGACATCAGCTATGAAGACGTCTCCGGCGTTGGCGGGCTGACGATCACGATCGGCAACAACGGGACCGGAACCACGGTCAGCGGCACCCCGGGCGCGGTGAACGACACGTTCAGCTACGCGCATTTCTTCATGGGGTCGCAGGACAGCGACAGCTTCACCAGCACCTCTAACGCGGCTTTTGAAGGCTTTGTCGGCTTTGCCGGTAATGACAGCTTCAACGGCGGCGGGAATTTCGACCGGGTGGCCTATTCCAACGAGGAAGACGCCGCCGGATCCCTGTCCGGTGTGAACGTGAACCTTGCCACCGGGCAGGCGCAGGACACGTTCGGAAACACCGATACGCTGCAGAACATCGAAAGCGTCGAAGGCACATCGCGCGCCGACACTTTCACCGGCAACGCCGCGCAAGGCTTCGCTCAGTTTCGCGGCCTGGCCGGGAACGACACGATCATTGGGTCCGCCGGGATCGATCAGATCGACTATTCCGCCGATGCGCAGCGCGGCGGCGGCGGCGGCATTTCGGCAAATCTGCTGACCGGCCAGGTGGTCGACGGGTTCGGCGATACCGACACCGTCTCGGGCATTGATGAGGTGCGCGGGACGGGCCTGGATGACACCATCCTTCTGGACAATAGCGGCATGCAGGCCGAAGGCGGCGACGGCGACGATGCGGTGACCGGCGGCGCAGGCGTCGATACGCTTTATGGCGATGGCGGGTCGGACCAACTGGACGGCGGCTTGGGCAACGACGTGATAT
>JAGQRU010000257.1 GCA_020425105.1 Paracoccaceae bacterium | reverse complement strand
TGCCGCCGATATACATGCCGGGACGCTTGCGCACCGGCTCCAGCCCCTCCAGCACTTCGATGGAGGATGCGTCATAGGCGGGCGCGGATTGCGCCCCGGTCAGAAGGTCATCGGCCATTGGACTGCTCTGGATTTTGGTCTTTTCCCGATCTTACATGCAAGGGCCGCGGAAGGGCAATCGCTGCTGGCCCAGGCTTGCCAAGAACTCGCCCACATGGCACAACATCTGGGAGGCAGTTCATAAGGCAGATCAACATGCGCGCGCTTTTTAACGGAGCAGGCACGGGCTTTGTCGCCGTGGCGCTTGCTCTTCCCGTCTGGGCCGGCGAGACCACCTTCGATGCGGGGCTGGCCTATTTCGCCCGCGATGAAATCACCCTGCCGCATGGCACCGAGGAATCCGACAACGACATCCTGCGACTGACAACGGCGATAAGCTGGAGCGCCGGGGACGGACGGATGCGCGCGGCGCTGGAGCTGGGGGTGCGCAACGAGGATTTCAACGGATCCTATCCGGCGGTGACCGGGGGCGAGCTGGTCTTCGCCCGCAAGGTCGGCGATCAGCGCTATGGCATCGGCGCGCGCCTGCGGTCGGCCGAAGACCTGAGCACGACCACGGAATTAGGTTATTCCGCCGAACATCTGGGCCAGCGGTTCGAAGCGCGCGGTTTCATGGGGTTGCAGTACGTCGCCGATCCCGATGTGGTCCGCGGGCGCGAAGACACCGGTGTGTTCGGGCAGGTCGATACCAGCCTTTACCTTAGCGATAACTGGGTGCTCGACGCGGGCCTGCTGGCGGACACGGATGGCGAGGTCTATGGCGTCGGGTCCGAATACCGCTTCGGCGGATCGTCCTTCAGCGTCTATATGGATTATGCCGAGGCGTATAATTCCTATCGCGGGGTCGAAAGCTACGACACCCTCTCTGCCGGGATCCGTTTTGTTCCGGGCACCAAGACCCTGCGTGCCGCGCGTCAGTCGAACCTGAACCGGGTCATGTATCGGATGGTCGAGGTCCAGTAACTGCCGCGTTCCAGCGCGGGCTTGAGAGCGCCGCGCATTACGGATAGGGGCGGGATATGGCACAGACGATGACCTTTCCTGCCCATTTGCGGGCCACCCTGGTGCTGGGCCTGCCCCTGATCGGCGGGCAGCTGGGTCAGATGCTGATCCAGATTACCGATGCCGTGATGATGGGCTGGTACGGGGTGACGGAGCTTGCAGCGCTGGTCGTCGCCACATCGATCATTTTCGTCATCCTGATCCTGGGGTCGGGGTTCGCCTGGGGCGTCATGCCGATGGTCGCCGCCGCGTCCGAGGCCGGTGACGACGTGCAGGTGCGCCGGGTGACGCGGATGGGGATCTGGGCATCGCTGGGCTATTGCCTTCTGGCGCTACCGCCCTTGTTGCTGACGCCGGACCTGTTTGGCAAGCTTGGGCAAAGCCCCGATGTGGCCGCGCTGGCGGACCGATATTTCGCGATTGCGCTCTGGGGGGTGGTGCCGGCGCTGCTGATCATGGCGCTGCGCAGCTTTCTGGCCGGGCTCGAGCATACGCATGTCGTCTTGTGGGTGACGCTTCTGGCCGCGGCGGTGAATGCGGTGCTGAATTATGCCCTGATCTTCGGCCATTTCGGATGTCCCGAACTGGGCATTCGCGGCGCCGCCTGGGCGTCGGTCGCGTCGCAATGCGCGGCGGCCATGGTGCTGATCTGGTATGCGCGCTGGAAAGAGCCGCAGCGGGAGATCTTCCGGCGCCTCTGGCGTCCCGATTGGGTCGCGTTCGCGCAGGTCTTCCGCCTCGGCTTGCCCATCGGGATCACCAGCCTGGCCGAAGTGGGGCTGTTTTCCTTCGCATCGGTGCTGATGGGATGGGTCGGCACGCTGGATCTGGCGGCGCACGGGATCGCGCTGCAATGCGCGACGGCGACCTTCATGGTGCATCTGGGATTGTCGCAGGCGGCGACGGTGCGGGCCGGGCGCGCCTTCGGACGCCGGGATGCCTTACTTCTGGCACAAGGAGCCAAAGCGGCGTTGCTGTTGTCGGGGCTGGCGGCGGTGATGACGGTCGCCGCGTTCCTGAGCCTGCCCGAAACGCTGATCGGCTGGTTTCTGGATCCCGCGGACCCCCAGCTTCCCCAAATCGTTGCGATCGGAGTGTCCCTGCTGGCCGCCGCCGCGCTGTTTCAGGTGGCCGACGCGGCGCAGGTGATGGCGCTTGGGCTGCTGCGGGGTGTGCAGGATACGCGGGTGCCGATGATCTATGCGGCGATCAGCTATTGGCTCGTCGGGGCGCCCGTCGCCTACCTATTGGGGATTGTCGCGGGGCTGGGCGGTGTGGGCATCTGGCTGGGGCTGGCATCGGGGCTGATCCTTGCCGGTGTCTTCATGATGCGCCGCTTCTGGACCCGGGCAGTGCCGCGGCTGGCCGCGGCCTGACCGGCGGATGACGCCCGCCTAGACCAGCCCGGCGCAGAAGGTCTTGATCCGGCGGCAGGCTTCGGCCAGCGCATCGTCCGAAGTGGCATAGCTGATCCGGAAACAGGGCGACAAGCCGAAGGCGGCGCCGAAGACGACCGCGACCCCGGTTTCCTCCAGAAGCGCAGTCGCGAAGGCTTCGTCGCTGTCGATGGCCGTTCCGGCGGCGCTGGTCTTGCCGATGCACCCTGCGATGGACGGATAGACATAGAACGCGCCCTCTGGCGTCGGGCAGGTCACGCCGGGCGTGTCGTTCAGCATCGACACCACCAGATCGCGCCGCCGCTTGAAGATGTCGTTATGCGCGGCAATGAAGTCCTGCGGCCCGTTCAGCGCCTCGACCGCCGCCCACTGGCTGATCGAACAGGGGTTCGACGTGGATTGCGACTGCACCTTGCGCATGGCGCCGATCAACTCCACCGGACCCGCCGCATAACCGATGCGCCAGCCGGTCATGGCATAGGCCTTGGACACCCCGTTCACCGTCAGGGTGCGGTCGTAAAGGCGCGGCTCGACCTGGGCGGGGGTGCAGAATTCGAACCCGTCATAGACAAGGTGTTCATACATGTCGTCGGTCATCACCCAGACCTGCGGGTGGCGCATAAGCACGTCGGTCAGCGCTTTCAATTCGTCCCAGGCATAGCCTGCCCCGGTGGGGTTCGACGGCGAGTTGAAGATCAGCCATTTGGTCTTCGGCGTGATCGCGGCCTCCAGCGCCTGCGGCGTCAGCTTATAGGCCGTCTCGGCGGTGGCTTCCGCAATGACCGGGGTGCCGCCCGCCAGCAGAACCATGTCCGGGTAGCTGACCCAATAGGGCGCCGGGATGACCACTTCGTCGCCGGGGTTCAGGGTCGCCATCAGCGCATTATACAGAACCTGCTTGCCGCCGGTGCCAACAGAGACCTGCGCAGGCACATAGTCCAGCCCGTTGTCGCGCTTGAACTTGGCGCAGATCGCTTGCTTCAGTTCGGGAATTCCGTCCACGGGCGTGTATTTGGTCTTGCCGGCGGCAATCGCGGCCACGGCGGCGTCCTTGATCGACTGCGGGGTGTCGAAATCCGGCTCGCCCGCGCCAAGGCCGATCACATCCTTGCCCGCCGCTTTCAGCTCGGCAGCCTTGGTGGTCACCGCAATCGTCGGCGACGGTTTCACGCGGGCGAGGGCTTCGGACAGGACGCTCATCGGGGTCTCCGGTTGTCATGGGGGTCGCGCATGCTTAGGGTGCGACGCACCCGGGATCAAGCGAGGAGCGGCAGGCGCTATGGAAAGCAACGAAGACTGGTTCGGTCCTGAAACCAGCACCTTCGGTGACCGATTGGCCGGCGCGCGCGAAGCGGCGGGCCTGACGCGCGGCGAATTGGCCCGGCGCATGGGGGTCAAGGAAAGCACCATCGGCAAGTGGGAAGAAGACCTGTCCGAACCGCGTGCCAACCGGCTGCAGATGCTGTCCGGCCTGCTGGGGGTATCTCTGACCTGGCTGCTGGCGGCCGAGGGCGACGGGCTCGACGGGCCCGCGGGGGGCGACCCGTTGCCGGACGACGTCGTCGTCGTCCTGTCCGAAATGCGACAATTGAAGACCGCGCTGAAGCAAAGCGCCGACCGGATCGGGGTGCTGGAAAAGCGCCTGCGCCGCGTGTTGAAGGAAAACTGAGATGACCGAGACCCCCGAAGCCCGGATCAAACGGATGAAGATGCGGTCCATGCGGCGTGGGATCAAAGAGATGGATTTGATCTTAAGCGGCTTCGCGGATCGCATGCTGGACGGGTTGTCCGAGGACGATCTGAGCATTTATGACGCACTTTTGTCAGAAAATGATCACGACCTTTATCAGTGGGTTAGTGGTCAAACGTCTACTCCACCGCAATATCTTGATATTATGACCCGAATTGCGGCCTGCCAGCGGGAATCCGTGGGGAAAGATCCGTCTGCAGTTTAACCCGATCTTGGGAAAATCCGCTGAAAACTTCCGCTGTGACTTTAACAATGGCGGAGTTTGCGATGGTTGTGCACACAAATCTGGAAGACCGCGCGGAAGCGTCGGTCGTCGCCGGATATCTGGATGTTCTCGCTCTGGTGGAGCGACTGCACCGGTTGCTCCTTGACGTGGTCAAGGACGAATTCGAAAGGCTGGGTATTATCGAGATCAACGCCGTGCAGGCGCTGCTTCTTTTCAATATCGGCGATAACGAGGTGACGGCCGGGGAACTGAAATCCCGCGGCTACTATCAGGGCTCGAACGTGTCCTACAACCTCAAGAAACTGGTCGAGATGGGGTTCATGGACCATCAGAGGTGCCAGATCGACCGCCGGTCGGTGCGCGTCAAGCTGACCACCAAAGGGCGTGAGATCCGCGACATCATGGAAGACCTGTTCAAGCGCCATGCCGACGGTCTGGAAAGCCGCGGTGTTCTGGGCGTGGACGGGATCGCGCAGATCAATACGGCGCTGCGCCGTATGGAACGCTATTGGACCGATCAGATCCGGTACATCTATTGAAGGACGCTGTCCGGGCGGGAATGCCGCGCCCGAACGAAGGACCAGAACGGTCCGCGCGCCACAGGTTTCACCAATGCCCGGTGTTTTCCATGCTGGCCCACGGCTCTTGCGGCGGCAGAGCCTCTCCTTTCTGAAGCAATTCAATTGACACATTGTCCGGCGACCGGACGAAGGCCATATGCCCGTCCCGCGGCGGCCGGTTGATGGTGACACCATTGTCGGCCAGATGCTGGCAGGTGGCATAGATGTCATCGACCCGATAGGCGAGATGGCCGAAATGGCGGCTGTCTGACGGCAGCCCATCATCGCCGTCCCAGTTATAGGTCAGTTCGATCGGGCATTCCGGCTGCTCTGGCGGTGCCATGAAGATCAGGCTGAAGCGTCCTGCTTCACTATCCATGCGCCGGATTTCCTCCAGCCCCAGCAGCCGGAAAAATGCCATGGACGCATCCAGATCTTTGACCCGGACCATCGTGTGCAAATATGTCAGGCCCATTCTGTTTCCCTCTCGCTGATGGCTGATCGCGCAAACATAAGCGCTTTTCCCGATCCCGCAATGACCTGCCCGGGTGCACGCCGCGCACGCGCTGCGCGCGGCACTTGGCTTGTTCTGTCACGCCCCGTAAGACAGAAGGATCCGACCCAATGGACAGCGGAGGACCGCGTGCAGCAATATCACGACGCCCTGAAAACCATCCTCGATCACGGGGTGCGGTCCAGCGATCGCACCGGCACCGGAACGCTCAGCTATTTTGGCTTGCAAAGCCGCTACGATCTGGCCGACGGCTTTCCTCTGGTGACGACGAAGAAGCTGCATCTGCGGTCGATCATCCATGAATTGCTGTGGTTTCTGTCCGGCGACACCAATATCGGCTATCTGAAGGAAAATGGTGTGTCGATCTGGGACGAATGGGCCGATGAAAACGGCGATCTCGGACCGGTTTACGGGCATCAGTGGCGCCATTTTCCGGCGCTGGCCCCGGCCGGGCAGGAGATGGACGGCAAGCCCCTGTTTCTGGCCCGCGACGTGGACCAGATCGCCGATCTGGTGGCCGCGATCCGCGCCACGCCGGACAGCCGCCGCCTGATCGTGTCGGCCTGGAACCCGGGGGAGGTGCCGCAGATGGCCCTGCCGCCATGCCACACCCTGTGGCAGGTGCGGGTGCTGGACGGCAAGCTGCACCTGCAGCTTTACCAGCGCTCCGCCGATATGTTCCTTGGGGTTCCGTTCAACATCGCGTCCTATGCGCTGCTGCTGGTGATGCTGGCCCATGTCACGGGGTATATCCCCGGAACGTTTGTGCACAGCATCGGCGACGCCCATATCTATGCCAACCATATGGATCAGGTCGAAACACTGCTGGCGCGCCAACCCAAGGCGCTGCCGCAGTTGCGGTTGCGCCGGGAGGTGGGGTCGCTGTTCGATTTCCGGTACGAGGATTTCGAGGTGCTGAATTACGATCCCGATCCGGCGATCAAGGCACCGGTGGCGGTCTGAGCCGTGCTGACACTGATTGTCGCCCGGGCCCGCAATGGTGCGATAGGCCGGAACAACACCATTCCCTGGCACGCGCCCGAGGATCTGGCGTTTTTCCAGCGGGAAACGACCGGCGGCGCGATCATCATGGGGCGCAACACCTGGGACAGCCTGCCGTTCAAACCGCTGAAGAACCGTTTGAACCTGGTTGTGTCATCGCGGCCGGGTTGCGATGCGCAGGTTTTCGGCGATCTCGACGCGGCCCTGGGCGAAGCGCAGGCGCAGGGGTATCGGCGCGTCTATGGGATCGGCGGGGCGCGCGTCTATGCCGATCTGCTGCCCCGTGCGGACCGGCTGCTGATCACGGAAGTGGATCTTGACGTCCCCGACGCCGACACGTTCTTTCCGCCGCTGGTCCCGTCTGACTGGATCGAACTGGGGCGCAGCGGCCTTCGCGCGGCCAGCCCGGCCTGTGTAGCCGTGGAATATCTGCGGCGTCGGTCCGGTTGAAACAGAAAACGGCCACATATGTGGCCGCTGCATCGCTTTTGGGTCTGCGACCGGTCCTCCCCCCGGGGCGCGCGGTCAGCCCATAACTTTAAGCTCGGAGGCCGAGGACCGTCCGTCGCGTCCTTCGCGAAGCTCAAACGATACTTTCTGATTGTCGGCCAATCCGGTCAGGCCGGCCCGTTCCACGGCAGAGATGTGCACGAAGATATCCTTGCCGCCGTCATCGGGGGCGATGAAGCCATAGCCTTTGGTGGTGTTGAACCATTTCACGGTGCCAGTGGGCATACCGTTTCTCCCTGTCTTGTCCCGCATGCGCGAGGTCCGTCATCTTGCTGCCAGCCCCACTGGCCGGCCGCTCTCTCAGGCTGCCGTAAGGCGACCCAGAGTCAATGAATAGCGGCTGACGAAAAAGGCAAGTGCCCAATACCGATTTTTTTGTCAAACCGAAGAAAATCCCGGCCCGAAGGCCGGGTACGTCGGTCCGTGGTGCGCGGGCGCGGCAGAATTAGGCGGCGGCCTTGTCGGTGGCGCGGAACAGGAACCGGTCCGCAGACAGGGGACCCGCGCCGCGCACCACCAGCAGGATCAGCAGGAATAGCCAGAAGGCGCGCTGGTCCAGGATCAGGCTGCTGGGATCACGATCGAACCACGCGCCGATATCCTTGGCGCCCAATCCATGGCCGGTGATGTCCACATAGGATTGCACCACGACGAAGCCCGCCATGCCCAATGCGGCTGCCCGGGTGAACAGCCCGACGGCGATCAGAACCGGCAGCAGGAATTCCGCATAGGTTCCCGCCAGCACCACGATCCAGTGCAAAAATCCCAGCTGGCTGATGTCGTATCCTGCGGCCTCCACCGCTTTGGGAAAGATCTGGATATAAGCGCCGGTCGACGGGACCACGAACCCGAAGATCCCATCGCCCAGCTTGGTCAGGGCAGAGCCCCAGTAATAGATCAGAAGTGTTCCGGCGAAGACGATGCGCGCAAGGGTCGGCATCAGCCAGGTTCCGGCAAGACGGTCGATCAGGGCGGCGGCGGCGGCATAAAGCGAAAGGAAGGTCGTCATGAAGGTCGTCATGGGGCAGGGCTTTCTTCAACGGAGACAATCATGCCGCGTGCAAGCATCAGCGACAGTGTGGTGGAAAACGAAAACTCGGGATCCTGCGCGGCGTGATCAAGCGCGGTGCCCAGGCGGGCGCCGCTGCCAAGCTGCTGCAGGAACTCCCCTTGAGCGGGGCTGATGGGGTCGGCCATCGGATCGTAGACGGGGCGCGACACGGCCACGGTTTGGCCACCGCCCGTGGGCTTGGGGGCGTTCGGGTCGCGATGGGCGGTCCAGATCGCATGAACCGGGTAGGGCGACCGCAGAACCTGCACCGCTGGTGCAAGGATCAGCCGGGCGCGCGTCAGGCGATCCGGGGGCAGTGCCGCCAGCGCTGCGGGATCGAGCGCGATCGCGTCAGCCGCGTGATAGGCGCGGCGCAGCGCCAGTTCCAACCGCGCGACATCGGCCAGATAAGGCAAATGCGCGACCGGATCGAAACTTTCCAGAAATGCCGGGAAGTCCTGACCATAGTCCATCATCATCGGTGACTGCGGCGGGAAGCCGCGCAGATGCACCCCCGCCATGGCCTTGAAGAACGGATCGCCCACCAGTGCGCGGATCGTGGGAAACCCGGTTTCCAGAGCTTCGGTCAGGCTGACGGCCACGTTGTTGCGATAGACATCGAAGCGTGCGCCCGCCGGGGCGCCGCCCGGCCCGCACAGCCCGGCGGGCGTGGACCGGTCCGGGTCCAGAAGCGCGGCGGCGAAATCGCTTTGCCCGGTCATTGTGCGGGCGCCAGGACGGGGGCAAGAAGTGCTGCAGCGCGGGCTGCTTCAGAGGCAAGCTCGGGCCAGTCCGGCACGTCATTGTCCCATTCGATCAGGGTCGGGCGCGGACCGCCGCGGCGGAGCGTATGGGCATAAAGCGCCCAGACCGGGTCGGCCACCGGCTGACCATGGCTGTCGATCAGCAGCGGCGCACCGCCGTCGTCCATGTCGGCATCATGCCCGCCAAGGTGGATTTCACCCACCAGATGCAGCGGAAAGGCGTCGATATAGGCGACCGGATCGGTGGCCTGATTGGTGGCGGACACAAAGACGTTGTTCACATCCAGCAGGAGCCCGCACCCGGTGCGGCGCGCGATCTGCTGAAGGAAGCTGACTTCGTCCATATCG
This sequence comes from Paracoccaceae bacterium, assembly GCA_020425105.1. Lineage (GTDB taxonomy): Bacteria > Pseudomonadota > Alphaproteobacteria > Rhodobacterales > Rhodobacteraceae > Meridianimarinicoccus. The sequence goes on along the minus strand of JAGQRU010000257.1, from coordinate 2,591 downwards.
CTTTCCGCGAAGGCCAGATAGGTGGAGGGGTTTTCCAGCAGCATTTGCCGGCCCAGCCGGTCCTGCACCTGATCGATATGATCGCAGACCCGGTTGAGCGTCGCGGTAGTGTAGGGAAGCGGCAGCAGATCGTTCAGATACCCGGTGTCGTGGCTGGACCAGGCCAGATGTTCGGAAAAGGAAGCGGGACCGAGCCAGCCTGTCAGGCGCGCCAGCCGGTCAAGATGGTCGCGGTCCAGCGGGCCTTCGCCGCCGATCGACAGCCCGACCCCATGCACCGAAATGGGAAAGCGTTCGGCCAGCGCACGCAGCTGCGCCAGCGGGCGTCCGCCCGCGCCCATGTAGTTTTCTGCATGGATCTCAAGCCAGGTGACGGCGCCGGGATCGGCGTCGATGGCGGCGAAATGGGCAGGCTTAAAGCCGACGCCCGCGCCGATGGGCAGGGTTGGCGGGATCAGGGACATATCGGGCATTCGGTCATCCTTGGGCAACGGGGCGGGCCGCCGAAGCGGCCAGCCCGGGGCTTCGAGGGCGTCGGGGGCGTCAGGCCGGCAAATCGCGGTCCAGCGCTTCCAGCGCGCCATGGCGCAGGGTGCCATCGGTTGCGGCGGGCAATTCGATGTCGGTGCAGGTCCCGGCCGGCACGAGTTTCCAGGCGTTGCCTTGGTAGTCGACGGTAGAGGTCCCGGCGCAGGTCGTGCCCGGACCGGCAGCGCAATCGTTTTCGCCTGCCAGCGACACGCCGAAGCATTTTTCCTGCCCGGCGGCCTGGGCGGGGGCAGAGGCATAGGCGGCAAGCGCGGCGGCGACGGCACCAGCGACGGCGAGTTGCGAGACGGTGTTCGACATGGATCAGTCCTTTTTTAGTGGCAAATTCGGTGCCGCGTTCCAGCGACATCCCAAATCTAGGCGCTGAGGGGCTGGGGGCTCCACACACGGTGGCGTGAGTCACTGTCGTGTCATCGGGCGTGAGCCATGACGCGCGCCAGGTGTCTGAAAAGGGGCTGAAATGCAGGGGCCCGTCCGCGATTTGCAACGGAACGGGCTGGGCGCGCGGCAATTGTTACAGATCCTCCGCCGCGTCGGGCCGGTGCGGGCGCCCCGCGATCACGGCGGTTGAAACAATTCGGCCCGCGCCTGGCTGGACGCGGGCCGATGAAGATGGGGCCGGGAGCGGGATCAGACCAGATCGGGGGCCCGGGCTTCGTCGCGCAGCGTTCCGACGATTTCGTCCAGCGGAACGGTCCGGGTGGACTTTTCCCCCAGCCGCCGCAGCGACACGGTGGTGTCTTCCACCTCTTTCATGCCGCAGGCCAGGATCACCGGCACCTTGGACAGCGAATGCTCGCGGACCTTGTAGTTGATCTTTTCGTTGCGCAGATCGGCTTCGGCCCGGATGCCCGCCGCGGTCAGGGCGTTGACCACCTTTTGCACATAGCCGTCGGCGTCAGAGACGATCGAGGCCACAACAACCTGACGCGGCGCCAGCCAGAACGGCATCTTCCCGGCGTAGTTTTCGATCAGGATGCCAAGGAAGCGTTCGAAGGACCCCAGCACCGCGCGGTGCAGCATGACCGGACGGTGCTTGGCGCCGTCGGCACCGATATAGGTGGCATCGAGCCGTTCTGGCAGGTTGAAATCCGCCTGGAAGGTGCCGCACTGCCATTCCCGCCCGATGGCGTCGGTCAGCTTGAAATCCAGCTTGGGGCCATAGAAGGCGCCTTCGCCGGGGTCGATTTCATAATCGTTCCGGACGCTCAGAATGGCCTTTTCAAGCGCCGCTTCAGCCTTGTCCCAGACCTCGTCCGACCCCACACGGGTTTCGGGCCGGGTGGACAGCTTGATGTCGAACGACCCGAAACCGGTATCCTTGTAGACGCGGCTCAGCAGGTCGATGAATTTCGCGCATTCAGCTTCGATCTGATCTTCGGTGCAGAAGATATGCGCGTCGTCCTGGGTGAAGCCGCGCACGCGCATCAGCCCGTGCAGGGCGCCATGGGCTTCATAGCGGTGGCACGATCCGAATTCCGCCAGCCGCAGCGGCAGGTCGCGATAGGATTTGATCCCCTGATTGAAGACCTGCACATGGCATGGACAGTTCATCGGCTTCAGAGCGTTGATGCGCTTTTCATTCGCATGCTCTTCGTCGATCTCGGTGATGTACATGTTCTCGCGGTACTTGTCCCAGTGGCCGCTGGCCTCCCACAGCTTGCGGTCCACCACCTGGGGCGTCTTGATTTCGCGATAGCCGTCGCGGGCAAGCTGGCGGCGCATGTAATCTTCCAGCGCGCGATAGATGGTCCAGCCGTTGGGATGCCAGAACACCATGCCGGGCGCTTCTTCCTGGAAGTGGAACAGGCTCATTTCCCGGCCAAGGCGGCGGTGGTCGCGTTTTTCTGCTTCTTCCAGGAAATGCAGATATTGCTTCAGCTGGTCCTTGTTCTGGAAGGCGACGCCATAGATGCGCTGCAACTGCGGGCGGTTGCTGTCGCCGCGCCAATAGGCGCCTGCCACCTTCATCAGCTTGAAGGCGTCGGCCGGAACCTGCCCGGTGTTCTGCAAATGCGGGCCCCGGCACAGATCCTGCCAGT
>JAGQRU010000256.1 GCA_020425105.1 Paracoccaceae bacterium | reverse complement strand
CCGAGCACTGGATCGTGGTGCAGGGCACCGCGCGGATCACCATCGGCGACGAGGTGCGCCTGGTCAGCGAAAACCAGTCGGTCTATGTGCCCATCGGCGCGATGCACCGGCTGGAAAACCCGGGCCGGGTCGATCTGCGCCTGATCGAGGTGCAGACCGGGGCCTATCTGGGCGAAGACGACATCGTGCGCTACGACGACGTCTATAATCGCGGGTAACGCCGGTGGCGGCGGCCGGTTGTTTCACCTCCTACGATATTCGCGGCCGGGTCGGCCCGGATCTGGATGCCGCGCTGTGTGACCGGATCGGGCGGGCCTTTGTCCGGGTCATGCGGCCGGGACGCGTGGTTGTCGGACATGATATCCGCGCCAGCAGCCCGGCCTTGCAGGCGGCGCTGACCGACGGGCTGCGGGGGGCTGGCGCGGATGTGATCGATATCGGGCTGTGCGGCACCGAAGAGGTGTATTTCGCCACCGACCGGTACCGGGCCGGGGGCGGGCTGATGGTCACCGCCAGCCACAATCCGATCGACTATAACGGCATCAAGCTGGTGGGGCCCGGCTGCCGGCCGCTGTGTCCCGATACCGAATTCGCCGCGCTGCGCGATCTGGTCACCGGCCCGGGCCCGGTGGTCCCGGCGGTCCCGGCGGCGCGCCCGGGGGCGGTTCGCCGGGCCGATCCGCGCGCCGAATATGCCGCGCGGGTCCTGTCCTTCATCGACCCCGAAGCGCTGCGGCCGCTGAAGATCGTGGTCAATGCCGGCCATGGCACGGCGGGGCCGGCTTTCGACGCCATTGCCGCGGCGCTGGCGGCGCGGGGCGCGCCGCTGTCTTTCGTGCGGATCCATCATGCGCCCGACAGCCGCTTTCCCCAGGGCATTCCGAACCCGCTTCTGCCCGAAAACCGGCCCGTCACCGCCCGCGCGGTGCGCGATCACGGCGCCGATTTCGGCGTCGCCTGGGACGGGGATTTCGACCGCTGTTTCCTGTTCGACGAAACCGGCGCCTTCATCGACGGCGAATATATCGTGGGGCTTCTGGCCGCCGCCTGCCTGGCCCGGGCGCCGGGGGCGCGGATCGTCCATGACCCGCGGGTGATCTGGAGCACGCGGGACATGGTGGCCCGGGCCGGGGGGCAGACGGTGGTGTCGCGCACCGGGCATGTGCCGATCAAGGCGGCGATGCGCGCCGCCGATGCGGTCTATGGCGGCGAGATGTCGGCGCATCATTATTTCCGCGATTTCATGTATTGCGACAGCGGCATGATCCCGTGGCTTGTGCTGGCCGCGCATCTGTCCGGGGAAAGGGGCCCGCTTTCGGCGCTGGTGGCGCGGATGCGGGCGGAGTTTCCGTCATCGGGCGAGATCAACTTCCGGGTCGGCGATCCGGCGGCGGTTCTGGCCCGGGCCGAGGCGCGCTATGCGGACCGCGCGCCGCAGGTGGACCGGCTGGACGGGCTGAGCCTGAGTTTCGACCGCTGGCGGTTCAACATGCGCCGGTCGAACACCGAACCCTTGCTGCGCCTGAATGTGGAAACCCGGGGCGATCCCGCATTGCTGGCCGCGAAACTGGCCGAATTGCGGCGCCTGATCGAAGAGGACCCTAATCCGCCAGACGCTTGAGCAGCCGCCGCGCCAGGGTCTTGCTGCCGGTGCCGTACTGGCGCGTCTGGCGCTTGCTGCCGCCGATATTGGCGTGGGGGAAGCGGGGCAGAAGATCGGGCCCCAGAAAATTCACCAGATCGTACCAGCCCGCGCCGCCGGAAAGATCCATTTCCATGAAATCCTGCGGCCGGTCGGCGAAATAGGACCGGATCGCGGCGTTCTGGCTTTCATAGACCTGCCGGTAGCGCGCTTCGTTGCCGCTGAACCGGTCGACCCCGTACATCCACCGGCGCAGGGCGTTGTTTTCATCGGGGAAGAACTTCTCATAGCTCTTCAGCCACTTGTCCACGGGGCGATAGGTCAGGATGAATTTCGATCCCGGATAGGCCCGGTCCAGCGCCTGAAACACGAAGGCGGCGGGGGAATCCTGGATGACATGGTGCGATTTCAGCGCCTCGATCGCGATGCGGTCGGCCACGGCCTGAGGATCGTCGGTGGGGGTGGACAGGGCCGCATCCACATCGCGGTTGATGTTGGTGACGGCATATCCAAGACGTTCCAGCGCCTCGGCCAGCGATGTCGTTCCCGTTTTCTGAAACCCGATGCAGCAAATACGCGGAGACTCGTCAAGCATCTCTCATCTTTCATGTCTGACGGGACGGGAACACACTGCTATGCAGGGGTATTGAAGGCGGGGCGTCAAGTCAAGACGGGCCCCCGCCGCCACCGGGGGCGTTTGGGGTCATGGTTATGGAGTCTGTCCGGGGCAGGGGCGGCGGCGCGGACCGGGGGCCGTCCGGGCGCGGGCGGCGCAGTTACAAGAGCTGGTTTGCCGGGCTGATCAGCGCGCCGGTGCTGGCGCTTGCCCTGACCGGGGCGAGCGTGACCTTCTGGCCGGACTGGCCGGCGTTTCAGACCCTGGCGCGCGTGCTGGACAGCCTGACGCTGCACATGGCGGCGGCGGCGGCCCTGGGGCTGGGCGCGATGGCCTGGCTGGGCGCGCCGCGCGCCGCGGTGCTGCTGGGCGCGGCGGCGGTGGCGGTGGCCCTGACCCTGACCGGGCAGCGTTATCTGAGCGTGAGCCAGCCGCTGGCGCCGGACCTGCCCGCCGATATCACGGTGCTGTGGTTCAACATGCTGGCCGAAAACGCCACCGATCCCGAAACTCTGGCCGCCGCGCTGGCCGACAGTCCCGCCGATGTGGTGATGGTGACCGAAGCGGTTCCCCTGACCGGCCAGATCGACCGTCTGGCGCAGGCGTTTCCGGTGCGGGCGGGCTGCGATACCGAAGGCCGGTGCGATTTTCTGGTGCTGTCGCGGATCCCCGGGATGCGGATCAAGCTGTATCCCCTGGGCCGCCTGCAGGAGCGGCGCATGGCGGTGGTCCGTCTGGCCCGGCCCGGAGAGCCGCCCTGGACGCTGGTGGGGCTGCACATGGTCAAGCCCTGGTTCTTCGGGATCACGGAAAGCGAGGAATGGAAGATGATGTATGTCCTGCACCGTATTTCCGGCCCGCTGGTCCTGATGGGCGATCTGAACGCCGCGCCGTGGAGCCGCCGGGTGCATCTGCTGGCGCGCCGCTGCGCGCTGGCCACGCCGCGCCTGCCCCGGCCCACATGGCCCGCCGGGGCCGGATGGTTCGGCCTGCCCATCGACCATGTGCTGGTGCGCGAGGCGCGCCTGACCGGGCTGGACCGGTTCGGCGCCGGGCTGGGGTCGAACCATCTGGGGCTGCTGGCGCGGATTTCGCTGGACGGCGCCGACCCGGACCGGCCGGTGCCGGCGGCCTGCACGCCCTAGACCTAGACGCCCTTTTCGGCCAGCGCGCTTTCGGTGGCGTCGGCGGTCAGGAACCGGCCATAGGGGCCCACGTCGATCCCCTCGCGCAGGATCTTGGCCGGGTTGCCCGCCACCACGCAGCGCGGCGGCACCGATTTGGTGACCACGGAACCGGCGCCGACCACGCAATTATCGCCGATCTCAACCCCGGGCAGGATCAGGCTGTTGCCGCCGATGAAGCAGTTCCGGCCGATCCGGGTGTCGATATAAAGCCCCCGTGTCCTGTCATGGCACAGGATGCGGCTTTCGAAGGCGATGTAGGAATTTTCCCCCACATGCACGCCCTTGGGATAGACCTTGTCGAATTTCGCCGAGAGCGAGAATTGCGCCGTCGGGTGAATATCCATCCCCCAGATCCGGCGGTAATACCAGCGCAGGGTGTCGATCATCAGGTTGCGCAGCCCGGCCAGGCGGTTGAGCCCCCGGCGCTTGACCTTCCGGTGAACGGGCCGGTGAACGGGCCGGTCGGCGGGGGCGGCGGTCTCGGGCTGATGGGTCATCGGGTATCCTGCGTTTCCGGGGGCGCGCAGAAGGCGGGGCGGCCGCGGCGCTGCGCTTTGCATCAGTTTCGTTTTAGGGTTCCAAGATCGGGTTAAGCAATGCAATGCAATGCAAGTGTGGCGCTTTCCATATCCGCCATACCGATCCGAGGCTGATGAAACCATGGTCTTTCCGAAAGGCAATGATGCGCGGACAGGCCGGTTCGGGCCGCGGCGGCGGGTTCTGGCCCGGCTTCTGCTGGCCGGAGCGGTTCTGGGTGCGGTTCTGGGTGCGGTTTTGGCCGGGCTTCTGCTGGTCGTGCCGGACATGTCCGATCCGCCGCGCCCCGCCGACCGGCCGCTGGCGCCCCTGTCCGGCGCCGGGCCGCTCCGGCTGGTCGCTTTCGGCACCAGCCTGAGCGCGTCGACCCCCTGGCCCGCGCATCTGGAGGCGCGTCTGACCGCCTGTCTCGGGCGGCCGGCCGCGATGGCCCGGGTGGCGCGCAGCGGCGCTGGCAGCGCCTGGGCGGAGACGCAGCTGGACCGGGTTGCCGCGCTGGCGCCGGACATCGTGCTGATGGAGTTTGCGATCAATGACGCCGACATCCTGGACGGGGTGTCGGTGGCCGCGTCCCGCGCCCGGCACGCGGCGATCCTGGAGGCGCTGGAAACGGCCCTGCCGGAAACCCGGGTGCTGCTGCTGACCATGAACCCGGTGACCGGGATGCTCCGGCACCTGCAGCGGCCGCGTCTGCCGGCCTATTACCGGATGGTGCGGGATCTGGCCCGGGAGCGGGATCTGGCGCTGGCCGATCTGGCCCCGCGCTGGCGGGCCGCCTTTGCTGCGGATCCCGCGCTTGTGCCCGCCGACGGGCTGCATCCGGCCGCGGCCGCCACGGACCAGGTCGTGGTGCCGGTTCTGGCGGCGGCGATCGGACAGGCGGCCGGCGCCGGGGCCTGTCAGACCCCGCCGCCGTAAGCGGGCGTTACGATGCCGCGCCGATCAGGCCCATGCTTTCCAGTTTCAGCAGAACCTGCTGGGCGCAGAAATCCACATCCGTGCCTTCGGTTTCAAGGCGCAGTTCGGGATTTTCGGGCACATCGTAAGGGTCCGAAATCCCGGTGAATTCCTTGATCTTGCCTTCACGGGCCAGCTTGTAGAGCCCCTTGCGGTNNGGTCGCGGCGTTCGCATTCCTCGATCGTCGTGGCCACATGGACCTCGACAAAGGCGCCGAAGGCTTCGATATCCTCGCGCACCGCGCGGCGGGTGGCCGCATAAGGGGCGATGGGCGCGCAGATGGCGATGCCGCCGTTCTTGGTGATCTCGGACGCGACATAGCCGATGCGGCGGATGTTCAGGTCCCGGTGTTCCTTGGAAAAGCCCAGTTCGGACGACAGGTTCTTGCGCACCAGGTCGCCATCCAGAAGCGTCACCGGCCGGCCGCCCATTTCCATCAGCTTGACCATCAGCGCGT
>JAGQRU010000255.1:177-2221 GCA_020425105.1 Paracoccaceae bacterium | reverse complement strand
AGGAAAGCCTGCACAGCCACGATGCTGTCAGCGTCCTGACCGAAGGCCCGACCTTCGCGGCCGAAAGCCTGGATCCGCGGCTGTTCAACTCGCTGTATCACGTGGGCTAAGCCGGGATTAAGCCGGGGCGCGATCGTCCCCGGCCCGCGATAACACGCGGATTGCGACGGCGGCGGTGCCGAAGATCGCGGCGCCGCGGCAGAGTGCCGGGCAGGGGCGCAAGCGGCGCTTGACAGCCCGCCCGCCGGGCCGCAGGACTGGCCCATGATCGATTTTCGTCCCGTTGGATATGTGGTCGGGTTGCTGGTTGCCGTGCTCGGGGCCACGATGCTGGTTCCCATGGCGCTCGACCTGTATCTGGGCAATGCGATCTGGATCAATATGCTGGAAAGCGCCATTGCCACGGTGGCAACCGGCCTGTTCGTGTGCCTGTCCTGCGCCAACGGGGCCCGCGAAAAGCTGACGCTGCAGCAGATCTTTCTTCTGACCACGGGCGTCTGGCTGCTGCTGCCGGTCTTCGGCGCGCTGCCCCTGTATCTTGGCCTGCAGCATCTGAGCTATGTGGACGCCTATTTCGAAGCCATGTCCGGCCTGACGACCACCGGCGCGACGGTGCTGAGCGGGCTCGATCAGATGCCGCAGGGGATCCTGCTGTGGCGGGGGATGCTGCAATGGTTCGGCGGCGTCGGTATCGTCGTGGTCGCGATGGTGTTTCTGCCCGAGGTCGGGGTGGGGGGCATGCAGATCTTCAAATCCGAAGGGTTTGAAACCGACGGCAAGATCCTGCCCCGTGCCACCCAGATCGCCGCGCAGATTTCGGTCATCTATGTGGTGCTGACGGCGGCCTGCGCGCTGACCTATGCCGCGCTTGGCATGAACAACTTCGACGCGCTGGTGCATGCGATGACGACCTTGTCCACCGGCGGCTTTGCCAATTACGACAGTTCGTTCGGCCGGTTCGATGGCGAATTGCACTATGCCTGTTCGCTGTTCATGATCAGCGCCGCACTGCCGTTCGTGCGCTATATCCAGTTCGCCGCCGGGGCGACCGGGCGGCTTTTCCGCGACAAGCAGGTTCAGGTCTTCCTGTGGATCAACGTCGTCGGAACCATGTCAATCACCCTGTGGTTGTGGTCGCGGTCGGGGGTTTCCGAGATCTCCTTCCGCGAGGCGCTGTTCAATTCGGTCTCCATCCTGACCGGCACCGGCTATGCCAGCGCCGATTACACGCTGTGGGGCACGTTCCCGCCCATGGCGATCTTTTTCCTGGGCCTGATCGGCGGATGCGCCGGGTCCACCGCCTGTTCGGTCAAGGTGTTCCGGTATCAGCTGCTGTTCGCATCCCTAAGGGTGCGAATCCGGCGCATCCATTCGCCCAACGCGGTGATGGTCGCGCGGTATGAGGGCAAGCCCGTGTCGGATGAGCTTCTGTCGTCGGTGATGGTGTTTTTCGCGGCGTTCGTGCTGTCCATCGGCGGACTTTCGGTGGCACTGGGCATGACCGGACTGGACCAGATCACCGCGTTGTCGGGGGCCGCGACCGCGATTGCTAATATCGGCCCGGGGCTGGGGCCCGAGATCGGGCCCGCCGGAAATTTCGCAGGGCTGAACGATATGGCCAAATGGCTCTTGTCCGCAGGCATGCTGGTCGGGCGGCTGGAGCTTGTGTCGGTGATCGTCATCATGACGCCGCATTTCTGGCGTACCTGAACCCGCCGTCTCCTCCGGACCCGGAGGCTCGATTGACCCTTCGCGAGCGGTTGCCTATGGAGAAGCCCAGCCAGTTGCGAAAGGTGCCCCATGGACCCGAATTCCCGCCCCCGCAGTTTCCAGGAGATCATCCTGCGGCTTCAGAGCTATTGGGCCGCCAAGGGATGCGCGGTTCTGCAGCCCTATGACATGGAAGTCGGTGCGGGGACCTTTCACCCCGCGACCACCCTGCGGTCCCTGGGCAGCCAGGCCTGGGCCGCGGCCTATGTGCAGCCGTCGCGCCGGCCCACCGATGGCCGCTATGGCGAAAACCCGAACCGGCTGCAGCACTATT
>JAGQRU010000255.1:0-156 GCA_020425105.1 Paracoccaceae bacterium | reverse complement strand
AGGTGCTGATCAAACCCAGCCCGCCGGATCTGCAGGACCTGTACCTTGGCTCGCTGGCGGCCATCGGCATCGACATGAACCTGCATGACATCCGGTTTGTCGAAGACGACTGGGAAAGCCCGACCCTGGGTGCCTGGGGCCTCGGCTGGGAGGTCT
>JAGQRU010000254.1 GCA_020425105.1 Paracoccaceae bacterium | reverse complement strand
GCTGCGCCGTGGTCATCTCCCACGATCGCTTCTTCCTCGACCGCATCTGCACCCACATCCTCGCCTTCGAGGGCGAGGCCCATGTGGAATGGTTCGAAGGCAACTTCGCCGACTACGAGGAAGACAAGAAACGCCGCCTCGGGCCGGACGCGCTGGAACCCAAGCGGGTGAAATACAAGAAGTTCACCCGTTAGGCGCCGCGACTGCCACCACACGTGTAGCGCGAAAATTTCGCGTGAATGTGCTAAGCTCGCGGCGGGCCGCCAACGTATGCGGCCCCAAACGGGAGGACACGTCATGAAAACCTTGATCGCCGCCGCAGCCCTGGCGGCGCTGGCTTCGTCTGCGCTGGCTCAGAATCCAGGGCGCAACAACGATACGCCCGGAATCGACCAAGGCACCAATCTGGGTGAGGTCACGAAGGATTCGATCTCGACCAGCGGAGGCCGCGCTCACGGCGCGCACGCCTCCGATCCCTATGGCACCGGGCCGAATTCCGGCCGCACCGGTCTTGCCAATATCGGCAATGACCTGTCCGATACGATCGACGCCATCGACGGCGACTGATCCGGCGCCGCCGCGCTTCGAAACCGGCGCGGCGGCCCGCGGCGTCAGCCGCGCTTACACATAGATGGCCGAGGTGTTGCTGCTGCTGCCTCCGGCATTCTGGATCGCCCGCACCACGTCGATGATCGACTGGATCACGATCTTCCAGACCTTCGGCACCGGCACCGCGTTCAGCAGAGCCTCCAGCAGCCCCAGCACCGTGTCCTTGATGCCGGTCGCAATGGCCTTGTCCACCTGTTCGGGCACGAACAGAACACCGGCGTCATGCTTCACCGCCGCAATCGCGCCGGGCGACATGTTGGCCAGCATGGTCCGGCCCTCGGCCATCCCGCGCTCCACCGCGTCGTCCAGCTCGCCAAGCGCCGACGAAAGCTGCGCGGTCAAGGCCTCCGATTGCAGGGTCTCGCAATTCCCGAATTCGACGGCGCTGTCTTTCAGCGTGACAATCGCCGTCATCACGTCGGTCAGAATGGTATCTTCACGCAGTTCGGCGGTGGTGGTTTTCAGTTTCGACATTGGTCAATCCTCCTTCATGCGGCGAGGCCGCAAGGTCATGGCCCCGGAAGTCCGGGAGCGTTTTGGGGTAAGCGGCCCGCGTCATGTGACGCCGTGGCCGTGACTGAGGAGGTAAATCGCCGCTTAATTCGCGCCATGCGGGTGTTTGAGACCTTGCCGGATGCGGAAGGCGAGCTAGACCAATTTGAGGTACGGCAACACAAAGCGTACCGCCCGGCGGCACGCCGACCCGCCCCGCTAGTTGGCACGGTCGGGCCCGCGGCTCGACTGACTTATGGTAGCTGCACAGGGGCCGATGATGTCGAGTCACGCTGTTTCGATGACCCCAATCCGTCGGCCTTACTTTGGGTCAGGACCCAATGATCTTGTCAGAACGGTATGATTCACGTTTCGAAAAGGACTGTGAACATGTCTGATCTCTTCTGGCTGACCGACGGGCAGACAGCACGTCTGGAGCCCTATTTCCCCAGGTCACATGGCAAGCCACGCGTTGATGATAGCCGCGTCTCGCGTGGGATTATCTTTAACAATCGCAACGGGTTGCGATGGTGGGATGGGCCGAAGAACTAAGGCCCGCAAAAAGGCGTTGCATAACCTCTGGAAGCGTTGGAGTGACAAGGGCGTCTTCGCCTGCTTCATAACGGGTTTGGCTGTCGCGACTTATCTGAAGGCCCACCGAGCAGCGGCCAGTATGGGCGTCAAAAGGGGCGCGTGAACGCCTGATCGGGCGAACCAAGGGCGGATGAACATCAAGCTTCATGCCGTGATCGACAGCCAGAGGTCCCCATCAACGTCTTCGTCACAGCCAGACAAGTCAGCGACCATGTCGGGGCAAGGATTCAGTCGGGTCCGCAACGCGCGCCCGGCAGTTCAAACTGTGTTTTAAAGGCCCTTTAACACCTACAGCCCTGAGCAAGTTTTGGGCACTTTCAAAGACGCGCTGCTGCAAATATCTCTGTAAAGCACTGCAAAACTCGTCGAAACACTACAAATCCGCCGCAGAATGGGCCGCGGCGACTCAGCAAAGACATAGACCGCACAAATTTTGATCGGATGCGGGCCCTCGATTTCGGGGATTTGCCCGGTTTGCGGTCAAAGTCCCGCTTTTTTTGGGGAGGAATACCGCCCTGCCTAAAGCCTTCATCGAAATATCGCTTTACAGGTGCCGCGTTTGCTAACACCATATTTAGTAAGCGGCACGGGACGCACCCGCCGCTTTTTGAGCAGGCACCACGCATCTGGGGGCCTCTGGCCCGCAGAGCGACAACCAACGAGGCCGGGCATGTCACTTTCCGAACACCTGATCGAAGAGATCCATCCGATCGACATCGTCGAGACGCTGGCAGAGCACCATGACTGGGACTTTGACCGCGTCGGTGAGGATCAAATTGCCATGGCCGTCGAAGGAAAGTGGCGGACCTATTCCATCACGCTCGCCTGGTCGGGCTATGACCAGACCCTGCGCATGGTGGCGAGCTTTGAGATGGAGCCGCCCGCCGACCGGCTGCCGGAGCTTTATGAGGCGATCAATCTGGCCAATGACGGCTGCTGGACCGGCGCGTTTTCCTATTGGGCGGCGCAGGGGCTGATGGTCTATCGCTATGGCCTGCTGGCCGGAACGCAGGGCGTCACGCCCGATCAGATCAACACCCTAATCGGCGCGGCGGTTGCGGCGGCGGAACGGTATTACCCGGCCTTCCAACTGGTGGCCTGGGGCAACGGCACGCCGGAAGCCGCACTTCAGGTCGCGATTGCAGAGGCCTACGGTCGCGCGTAATCAGGTCCCCGGCGGGACCCGCCCGCCTCTGGGGATAGACGGATGACACACGAAATTGCGGGCCGTGGCCTGGTGATGCTGGGCTGCGGTAAAATGGGATCGGCGCTGTTGCGCGGCTGGCTGCAGGGCAGCATCGCCGCACAGGATGTCTGGGTGCTGGATCCGTACGCGCCCGACTGGCTGTCGGAATTTCCACAGATCCACGTCAATGCAGACCTGCCGCCGGACCCGGCGGTGGTTCTGGTGGCTGTGAAGCCGCAGATGATGCAACAGGCGCTGCCCGCGCTGGCGGGTTTGGGCAATGGGCGGACCCTGTTTCTGTCGGTCGCGGCGGGCATTCCGCTTGCGACGTATGACGCCATGCTGGGCGCTGACACCCCCGTGGTGCGCGCGATGCCCAACACCCCCGCCGCGATCGGACAGGGGATCACCGCGATTGTCGGCAACGGGCCCGGGGCGGCGCATCTGGATCTCGCGGCGGCGTTGCTGAGCGCGGTCGGCCAGGTGGTTCGTCTGGAGACCGAGGCCCAGATGGACGCGGTCACGGCGCTGTCCGGCAGCGGCCCGGCCTATGTCTTTTATCTGATCGAAGCGCTGAGCGCGGCGGGGATCTCCGAAGGGCTGAGCCCGGATCTGGCGACCCGACTGGCCACCGCGACCGTCGCTGGCGCCGGCGCCTTGGCGGCGTCATCGCCGGAAACCGCCGCGGCGCTGCGCGAAGCGGTCACCAGCCCCGCCGGCACCACCGCCGCCGGTCTGGGGGTGCTGATGGACGACCGGTCCGGCCTGTCGCCGCTGATCCGTGCCACGGTGGCCGCCGCCGCCGACCGGTCGCGGGAGCTGGGCGGATGATCGCAAGCTTCGACGATTTTCTGAAACTCGACATTCGCGCGGGCCGTGTGGTCCGGGCGGAGCCCTTCCCCGAAGCGCGCAAACCCGCGTTCAAATTGTGGGTCGATTTCGGACCCGACCTTGGCGTGCGCAAAAGTTCCGCTCAGATTACAAAGAATTACACGCTGGAGGAACTGGAAGGCCGGATGGTCATGGGGGTGGTAAATTTTCCCCCGCGCCAGATCGGGCCGATCCGCTCCGAAGTTCTTGTGCTGGGGGTCCCGGATGCGGCGGGCGAGGTGGTGCTGATCGCGCCCGATGCGGATGTCCCGCTGGGCGCGCGGCTTTACTGATCTGCTGAGGGATCGTCGCCCACGGCTTCGCGCCAGTGGCGTCGGCAGAGCGAGACATAGGTTTCGTTGCCACCGATCTGCACCTG
>JAGQRU010000253.1 GCA_020425105.1 Paracoccaceae bacterium | reverse complement strand
GGCAACCGCATCACCTGCCGGGACTGGTTTCAGCTGTGCCTGAAAGAAGGTCTGACGGTCTTCCGCGATCAGCAGTTCAGCGCCGATATGCGGTCTGCCCCGGTGCAGCGGATCGAAGACGTTCTGGCCCTGCGCGGGCGCCAGTTCCGCGAGGATGCAGGCCCCCTTGCCCATCCGGTGCGCCCTGAAAGCTTTATCGAGATCAACAACTTTTACACCGCGACGGTCTATGAGAAGGGCGCCGAGATCATCGGCATGCTGCGCAGGCTGGTCGGCGCCGACACCTATGCGCGGGCGCTGGATCTGTATTTCGACCGCCATGACGGACAGGCCTGCACCATCGAAGACTGGCTGAAAGTGTTCGAAGACGTCTCTGGCCGGGACCTGTCGCAATTCGCGCTGTGGTATTCCCAGGCGGGCACGCCCCGGCTGTCGATGGACGAAACCTGGGACGACGGGCGCTATACCCTGACCTTCCGGCAGACCGTCCCCGACACGCCGGGGCAGCGCGGCAAGGCGCCCATGGTCGTTCCCATCGCGGTCGGGCTGCTGAGCCCCGACGGCGATGAGGTCGTGCCAACCACCGTTCTTGAGATGACCGAAGCGCAGCAGAGCTTCACCTTCGACGGGCTGTCGGCCCGCCCGGTGCCGTCGATCCTGCGCGGATTTTCCGCGCCGGTCCTGCTGACGCGCCGGGTCGCGGCCGCGGAACAGAGGTTCCTGCTGGCCCATGACACCGATCCGTTCACCCGTTGGGAAGCCGGACGGAGCCTGGCGCGCGGCGCGTTGACGGCGATGCTGACCGATGGCGCGGCGCCGGACACAGGCTTCATCGCCGCACTGGAAACCCTTCTGGCCGACGAAACGCAGGATCCAGCCTTCCGCGCGCTGGCACTCCGCCTGCCCGGTCAGGACGATCTGGCGCAAGCCCTGTCCGACGCGGGCGCGGTTCCCGATCCGGTCGCCATCCATGACGCTTTGCGCGACATGGAACGTGCCCTGGCGGATCACGCAGAAACAACGCTCGCCGCGCTCTATAACCGGCACATGGTGACGGGTCCCTACCGCCCGACAGCCGAGGATGCGGGGCACCGCGCGCTGGCCAATGGCGCGCTGGCGCTGCTCAGCCATCTGGATGGCGGGACCCGTGCAGAAGCGCAATTCGCGGCGGCCGACAACATGACCCAGCAACTGGCCGCGCTGACGGCGCTGGTACGGCTGGGCGGAGGGGCGGGCGCACTGGCCCAGTTCCACACGCAGTGGCAGCACGAACGGCTTGTCATCGACAAATGGTTCGCCCTGCAATCCAGCCTCGCCCTGCCCCATACCGCCGTCGCGACGGCGCGCGATCTGGCGCAGCACCCGGATTTCGACTGGAAGAACCCGAACCGCTTCCGGGCCCTGTTCGGCGGGCTGGCCGGAAACGCGGCCGGCTTTCACGACCCGACAGGCGCGGGCTATGACCTGTTGGCCGACTGGCTGATCCGTCTGGACGGGGCGAACCCGCAAACCGCCGCGCGCATGGCCAGCGCCTTCGAAACATGGCGCCGGTATGACGCGGACCGTCAGCAGATGATGCGCGCCGCCCTGTCACGCATCGCCTCAGCCCCTGGATTATCGCGGGATCTGTCCGAGATGGTTGGCCGGATCCTGGGGCATTGAGCGGCTTTTCGCGCCGGCATCCAGCGCCGCAAATCAGCGTGGCGCGGGATGCGGGGCTCGGATAGACTCCCTGTCATATCGCTTTCGCAAATTCATGGTTCTGTGCGCCGATGAAGGAAAGAATCGACCCCCTGATCGCCGAACGTGCCCCGTGGTTATATGCCGGTTACCCGTGGTCCGCGCCGGCGCGTTTTGCCCTGACCCGGATGCTTGGCTATAACAAGACCATCCGCTTGGGCGAGTATCTGCAAGACAAGTCCATGGCCGAAATCATGGAAACGATGGGCGAGCTTTTGGCCCGGGATCTTGAGGTCACGGGGCTGCACAACATCCCGCGTCAGGGGCCTGCGCTGGTGGTCGCCAACCACCCCACCGGCATTGCTGACGGCATCATCCTGAACACGGTCCTTTCGACGGTCCGGCAGGATGCGTATTTCTATGCCAATTCCGATATTCTGCGGGTCCTGCCGCAAATGGAAACGTTGATCGCGCCCGTGGAATGGCGGCTTGAAAAGCGGTCCCACGCCAAGACCCGCGAGACCATGGCCTATACCCGCAAGGCCGTGGAGGCCGGACGCCTGGGGGTGATCTTCCCGTCGGGGAGGCTGGCCAAACGGCGCGGGCTGAAGCTTTACGAACGGCCGTGGATGGCGTCGGCCGCGATGATCGCGCGCAAGTTCGACCTGCCCGTGATCCCGGTCAACATCCGCGCCCGCAACAGCGTCTTGTTCTATCTGTTCGATGTGATCCATCCGACGCTGCGCGACATCACCCTGTTCCACGAGACGCTGAACAAGCACCGCCAGCCTTTCCGCATCACCGTGGGCGAGGCGATCTCGCCTTCGGCAATGTCGGCGAAATCCGATGAAGGGATCGAGATGCTGCGCCGCGCCACGCTCGCCCTTGGCGGCCGCTATGCGCCGTCCGTGTCGCTGGTGCAGAATTCCCGCATCCCGTCCTGGGCGCGGCCCGCGCTTGGCGCGTAGCCGCCGGATCAGTCGCGCAACCGATATCCGGTGCGGAACATCCAGCCGACAATGCCGATGCAGATGCCGGTGAACAGGGCGATGGCCAGCAGGCTCCAACCGACCGACACGTCGGATTGGCCGAAGAACGACCAGCGGAAACCGGAAATCAGATAGACCACCGGATTGAACATCGACACCGCGCGCCAGATCGGCGGCAGCATGGTGATCGAATAGAAGCTGCCCCCCAGAAACACCAGCGGGGTGATGACCAGCAGCGGGATCAGCTGCAGCTGTTCGAAATTGTTCGCCCAGATGCCGATGATGAACCCCAGCAGGCTGAACGACACGCAGGTCAGCACCAGAAACAGCAGCATTGCAACCGGGTGCGCGATGCTCAGATCAACGAAGAAGAACGCCGTCACCAGAATGATCAACCCGATGATGAAGGACTTGGTCGCCGCCGCCCCCACATAGCCCAGCACGATTTCAAGAAAATTCACCGGCGCCGACAGGTGTTCATAGATCGTGCCGATGAATTTCGGGAAATAGATCCCGAACGACGCGTTGGAAATCGACTGCGTCATCACCGACAGCATGATCAGGCCGGGCACGATGAAGGCGCCGTAAGAGACCCCTTCAACCTGATCGATCCGGCTTCCGATGGCGGCACCGAAAACGACGAAATAAAGCGATGTGGAAAGCACCGGCGACACCAGGCTTTGCGCCAGGGTGCGGAAGAACCGGCTCATCTCATGGCTGTACATGGTTAGGATGGCTTGCGCGTTCATTGCGGGTCCCTCACCAGATCGACGAAGATATCTTCCAGCGAGCTTTGCCGGGTCTGCAGATCGCGCACCCCAAGCCCCGCATCGGACAGATCCGACAGCAACTGCGTGATGCCGGAGCGGTCCGATGCGACGTCATAGGTATAGATCAGCGCGGCGCCCGCCTCGGCCACCTGCAGATTGTAGCGCGCCAGAGCGTCGGGGATCTGGGCCACAGGGCTGCGCATTTCCAGCCGCAGATGTTTCTTGCCCAGACGCTGCATCAGCCGGTCCTTTTCCTCGACCAGCAGGATCCTTCCGCCGTTGATCACCCCGATCCGGTCGGCGATGGCTTCGGCCTCTTCGATATAATGTGTCGTCAGGATGATGGTGACGCCGCGCGCTTTCAGATCGCGCACGATCGCCCACATATCACGGCGCAGTTCCACATCCACACCGGCGGTCGGTTCGTCCAGAAACAGCACCCGCGGCTCATGCGCCAGAGCCTTGGCGATCAGCACCCGGCGGCGCATCCCGCCTGAAAGCTCGCGCGTCATGGCATCGCGTTTGTCCCACAGTGACAGTTGGCGCAGGATCTGTTCAACCACCGGATCACGGCCGGATTTGCCGAACATGCCACGCGAAAACGCCACCGTGTTGCGCACTTTCGAAAACGGCTCCAGCGCGATTTCTTGCGGCACCAGACCGATCATCTGACGCGCGGCGCGATAATCGGTGACCACATCGTGCCCGCCCACCGAAATCTTCCCGGAACTTGGCGTGGCGATACCGCAAATCGTCGAAATAAGGGTCGTCTTTCCCGCGCCATTGGGGCCGAGCAAGGCCAGGATTTCGCCCTCCTCGATCTCAAGATCCACGTTCTTCAGCGCCTCGAAGCCGCCCTGATACGTCTTGCGCAGCGATTTTATGGATACGACAGCGGCCACGATCTCTCCCAACGATACCGGTTTTCTGGGATTGTCGGCCGCAGCGCTCCAATCCGGTCTTACGAAGCTGGTCAGTTTCGCGGGAAAATCAACTCCGATTTCGCTGACTGTGGCACGGCGTCATTCCGCGCGGCGCCAGCGGTGCAGCACATCGCCGCCAATCGCACGGGTGGCCGCCAACCGAAACCGCGGGGCCTGGGCCAGCGCGTCAATCGCCATCGGGCCCAGGCAGGGGCGGCCTTCGGCACCAAGGGCGATCCCCGCGGTAAAGCCCACCAGACGGTCCACACAATCGGCGGTCAACAGCGCGGCCGCCAGACCGCCGCCGCCTTCGCAGAAAACCCGCGTCAGCCCCTCGCTCCCAAGCCGCGCCAGACAGCTTCGGGGGTCAAGCCCCCCGCCCGGCGCGGCGTCCACCGCCAGGCACCGCGCGCCACGTGTCTGCCACCGGCCCCGGCGCGCCGGATCAACATCATGGCCGTGCAGCAGCCACAGCGGGATCTCATGCGCCGTTCGCGCCAGAACGCTGTCTTCGGGAAGGTCGAGCCCCGTGGACACCACCACCCGGACCGGTTGCTGTGTCACCCCCATGCCCCGCACGGTCAAGGACGGATCGTCGGCCCGCGCCGTTCCCGCGCCGACCATAACGGCGTCATGGGTCGCGCGTTCTGCATGCACCAGACGGCGCGCATCAGGCCCGGTGATCCATTGGCTTTCGCCCGACGCGGTTGCGATACGGCCGTCAAAGCTGCTGGCGAGCTTCAGCGTCACCATGGGTCGGCCTTCGGTCACCCGGCGCAAAAACCCGTCATGACTGTCCCGCGCCGCCGTGGCGCAAACCCCGGTCATGACCTCGATCCCCGCCCGCCGCAGCCGTTCGATTCCGCCACCATCCACCCGCGGGTCGGGATCGCCCAACGCCACCACCACCCGCGCCACGCCCGCCGCAATCAGAGCATCGGCGCAAGGCGGCGTGGCCCCGGTATGAGCACAGGGTTCCAGCGTGACATAGGCGGTCGCTCCGCGCGCCCGATCCCCCGCCTGCGCCAAAGCTACCGGCTCCGCATGGGGCCGCCCGCCGGGCTGGGTCCAGCCCCGGCCGACCACCCGTCCGTTGCGCACCAGCACACACCCCACGGCGGGGTTCGGCCAGCAGCGCCCAAGCCCGCGCGCACCGAGGCGCAAGGCGTGATGCATGTGGCGCTCATCCTGATGCGAGCCCATGCCTGGACCGCTCACTTTTCTTTGGGGTTTTCCGGGCGCAGTTCCGACACGAACTTGTCGAAATCGTCTGCGGCTTGGAAGTTCTTGTAAACACTGGCGAAACGCACATAGGCGACGGTGTCGATCCGGGCCAGNNCCAGCGTTTCCATCACGATCTCACCAATCGCGCCGGACGGAATGTCCTGTTCCCCCATGGATTCCAGACGCCGCACGATGCCAGAGATCATCTTCTCGATCCGCTCGGGATCCACAGGGCGCTTCTGCAAGGCGATGCGGATCGACCGCTCCAGCTTGTCCCGATCGAAATCCTCGCGCCGACCGCTGGATTTGATCACCACCAGATCGCGCAGCTGCACCCGTTCATAGGTTGTGAACCTGCCGCCGCATTCCGGGCAAAACCGGCGTCGGCGAATTGCCACGTGGTCTTCCGCCGGGCGGGAGTCTTTTACCTGAGTATCGACATTTCCACAAAACGGACAGCGCATTCAGATCCCTCGTCGGTGGCCTATGGCGCCGCGCGAAGGCGACTACGACGAGTATAGGGGAGCCGCCAAGCCTTGGGTAGTCAAGATTTCACACCACAAGATCCTGAAGCCGCCCCGTCAAGGCGTGTCAGTCCCAGCTGAGGAACCCGATCCGGTCGTTGCGGCACAGGCTTTCCGCATGCACCACCCGAAGGCTTTCACCGGCCCTCGCAACGCTCACCGTGATCGAGCTTGTGCTTTCAACGGTGCCCCGGGGCGCCAACGCAAAACCCACCGCGCCGTTGCCGCCCGCCGGGCGCGGGTCTGTCACAACCACCCGATCCGCAGGCGCGGCACCAAGGCGGCGCCACGCATATTCGCCGGCCGCGCAAAAATACTGCCGTCCGCCGGACCCGCCGCGCGGCACGACGAGAAACTGCGTCGGATCGGTACCGGGATAGACCCGAAAGCCGTTCTGCGCGACATAGACACTTTGCATACGCGTCGTATTTACCGACGCGCCGTTGGGTCCAGCAGTCGTGCACGCGCCGACGAGCGAAAGAGCGATTAGTCCGGCAGCCATTCTGCGCATCTGAATTCTCCTGCAACGCCTGCCAAACATAACATCGCCCCGCCGGACTTCCAGCGCCCGCAGATCACTTCTGCGAAATATTGAATATATTACTGATCCAGGAAGGACCGCAGCTTGCGCGACCGCGACGGGTGTTTCAGCTTGCGCAAAGCCTTCGCTTCGATCTGACGGATCCGTTCGCGGGTCACGCTGAACTGCTGGCCCACTTCTTCCAATGTGTGGTCGGTGTTCATGCCGATGCCGAA
>JAGQRU010000252.1 GCA_020425105.1 Paracoccaceae bacterium | reverse complement strand
TTTTCGCGATGATCGACGACTATCTGGGTCTGCTGGCGGAAAAGGACGCGACCCTGCCCGAAGGCTATCACGACATCGTGGCGGCGGCGCAGCCGGTCAAGGATGCGCTGGCCGCCCGTCCCGGCGTGCTGGCGCCCTGCCACTGCGACCCGCTGTGCGAAAACTTCCTGGATGACGGTGACAGGATGTGGATCGTCGATTGGGAATATTCCGGCATGAACGACCCGCTTTGGGATCTGGGCGATCTGTCGGTCGAAGCCGGAATGAACGACGCGCAGGATCGCGAGATGCTGGAGGCCTATTTCGGCGGCCCGCCCAGTGCGGCCCAGATCGGGCGCGTGGTGATCTACAAGGCCATGTGCGATCTTCTGTGGACGCTCTGGGGGTTGATCCAGCATGCCGACGGCAATCCGGCGGAAGATTTCTGGGCCTATGCCACCGGGCGGTTCGACCGCTGCAAAGCACTGATGCAAAGCCCAGACTTCGCCGGGCATCTGGCGGCGGTGCGGGCGGGCTAAGCCGCCAGAAGCGCCAGAAGCTCGCGATGCAATTCGGGCGTGGCCGCGGTGACCACCCGTCCGTCGGACCGCAGACCCAGCGGCGCCCCGGCCCAGTCGGTGATGACCCCGCCGGCCGCCTCGATCAGCGCCACAAGCGGCAGGTAGTCATAGGGCTCCAGCCCGCAATCCACCACCGCGTCCACCTGACCGGCGGCCACCAGCGCATGCGGGTAGCAGTCATAGGCCATGCGGCGGGTCTGCCCGGCCTGGCACAACCGTGCGAAACGGGCGGGGTCTGCGCCCAGGATCTTTTCGGCCTCGTTGATATACAGGATCGCCTCGGTCAGTTGCCGTGTGGTGCGGCATCGGATGGGCGCCCCGTTCAGCGTGGCCGCACCCCCGGCGATGCCCAAAAAGGTCTCATCCAGCGCCGGCATCCGGACCAGACCAATCCGGGGCCGGCCCGCATCCAGAAAACCCAGCAACATCCCGAACAGCGGATGGCCCGAGATGAAGGACCGCGTGCCGTCGATCGGGTCGATGATCCATGCCGCACCGGTCAGGCTGCCGCTGACGCCATGTTCTTCGCCGAAAATGCCGTGATCGGGGACGGCGCGTGCCAGTTCCGCGCGGATGAATGCTTCGGTCTCGCGGTCCGCGATGGTGACCGGGCTTTGATCCGCCTTCGCGATCACGTCGAGCGGCGCGCGGAAATAGGACAAGGGGATGCGGCTGGCCTCAGCCGCGATGCGGGCAGCCATGTCGGCCAGATCGGAGAGGGTCACGTCGTCAGGCTCCTGCGACTTCGATCCGCGTGCCCCATCCCTGCGCGGCGGCGGCGATATCGTCGGGGGGCGGGGCATCGCAGACAAGATAGTCCACCGCTGCCGGGTCGGTGATGGTGATGGGTGCGACGCGGCCGAACTTGCTGGCATCCGCGGCGATGATCCGGGTCCTGGCCTGCCGCATGATCAGCCGCGAAAACCGCGCTTCGGCCAGATCGAACAGCATGAACCCCGCCTGCGCGGTGATGCCCACGGCTGACAGGATCGCGAAATCCGTGCGGAAGCTTTCGGCAAAGGCCATGGCGTCCACGCCGAACGCGCCGCCGTCATGGCCGCGCAATTCGCCTCCGGCCATGAACACCCGGTTTTCGTTGCGGGTGGACAGCTTGTAGGCCACCGACACGGAATTGGTCACGATCAGCAACTGCGCGTGATCCCGCAGCGCGTCGGCGATGAAGGATGTGGTCGAACCCACATCCAGAAACAGCGATGCCCCATCCGGGATCATGGCGGCCACGTGGCGGGCAATGCGCCGCTTGGCATCGGGGTTTTCCCGCAGTCTGTCGTGAAAGGCGGTTTCGGCTTCCGGCGCCGCCAGCCGCGCCCCGCCATGCACCTTTTCCACGATCCCCTGATCGGACAGGTGCCGGATATTGCGGCGCACGGTTTCTTCGGACACCTCCAGTTCGCGCGCGATGGCATTGACCCGCAGCGATCCCCCGGCGCGGCGCAGCGCGTCGAGGATTTCCTGCTGTCGATGGTTGGCACGTTCGGCCATGGCCGCCCCCGGTTTGCGTCTTCGTGTGCTTTTGCCCGAATGGGGGCAGTTTTGCAGGAAAACTTGGTATTGGCCATATTAATTCGCGCAAGTCACACGAAACCAAACAAACCGTGTTGCTTTTTGTTGAATCATGCGGGACGCTCGCACATGCCGCGCATCCTGAAGAAGCAGGCCGCACAGCGGATGCGCCAGACAAAGTTCAAGGGAGACGGACATGAAACACATGTACAAAGCCTCGGCCGCGATCCTTGCCGTCCTGGGCGCAACCGCGGCGTCTGCGGAAGTGGAATCGCTGGATCCGATCAAGCTGACCACCCATGACTGGACGGGTCAGATCGTGAACACCACCATCATGGGCGAAGTGCTGATGAAGGCGGGGTATAACATCGAATACGTTCAGGCCGACTATATCGCCCAGTTCGCGGGCCTGAAGACCGGCGATCTGCATGTGGCGATGGAGATCTGGGAAACCACCGGCCGCGAGGCGATGGACGAGGCGACGGCCACGGGCAAGGTGGTCAATCTGGGGGAAACCGGGATGCTCGCCATCGAGGAATGGTGGTACCCGGCCTATATGGAAGAGGTCTGCCCCGGTCTGCCGGACTGGGAGGCGCTGAACGACTGCGCCGCGGAATTCGCCACCCCGGAAACCGCGCCGTTGGGCCGCTATCTGGGCGGGCCGGTCACCTGGGGCGGGTTTGACGAGGAACGTGTCGAAGCGCTGGGGCTGGATTTCGAGGTCGTGCATGCGGGCACCGATGCGGCGCTGTTTGCCGAACTGGAATCGGCCTATCAGCGGAAGGCCCCGGTTCTTCTGTGGCTTTACGATCCGCATTGGGCGCCGTCGAAATACGAAGGCAGCTTCATCAAGTTTCCCGCCTATACGCCGGAATGCTATTCCGATCCGTCCTGGGGCGTGAACCCGTCGGCGGCCTATGATTGCGGCAAGCCCACCGGTCCGATCTGGAAAGTGGCATGGGAAGGGGTCGATCAGAAATGGCCCGGCGCGGGTCAGATCATCCGCAACTTCACCATCGGCAATGCCGAGATGGGCGAACTGGTGGCCAAGGTCGATCTGCAGGGCATGTCGGTGGACGATGTCGTGGCAGAATGGATGGCCGCCAACGAAGCCACCTGGCAGGGCTGGATCCAGTAACGGGTTTCGGTTTCCGGAGGGGGGTGCGTCTGCCGTCCCTCCGGCTTTTTCCGTGGGGATGGGTCCCGTGCAAGAGGTGGCAATGCAGCGTCCCGTGAAACTGGACTGTCAGGGCGTCTGGAAGCTCTATGGTCCGCGGGCCGAACAGGTTCTGGCCGAAAGCGGCGGGCGGCCCGGCGCCGGGACGCTGGAGCGCGCCGGGATCGTCGGGGCGGTGCGCGATGCCAATGTGCAGATCCGGGAAGGCGAGATCTTCGTGATCATGGGCTTGTCGGGGTCCGGCAAGTCGACGCTGGTGCGGTGCCTGTCGCGGCTGGTGGAACCGACAGCCGGGTCGATCACCTTCGAAGGCCGCGATCTGCTGTCCATGTCCGATGGCGAACTGATCCAGTTGCGGCGCAAGAAGATGGGCATGGTCTTTCAGAATTTCGCGCTGCTGCCGCATCTGACCGTCCTGCAGAACGCCGCCTTTCCGCTGGATGTGCAGGGGGTGGACCGCAAGACGCGCGAGGCCCGCGCGCGGGAAATGATCGATCTGGTCGGTCTGGCGGGCCGCGAAAACGACTTTCCGCGACAGCTTTCCGGGGGGCAGCAACAGCGCGTGGGCATCGCCCGGTCGCTGGTGGGCGCCCCGGACCTGTGGTTTCTGGATGAGCCGTTCTCTGCGCTCGATCCGTTGATTAGGCGCGAGATGCAGGACGAATTCCTGCGTCTGCAGGCCATGCTGCACAAGACTATCGTCTTCATCACCCATGACTTCGACGAAGCCATCCGGCTGGCCGACCGGATCGCGGTGATGAAGGACGGCCATATCGTGCAGACCGCCACGCCCGAAGATCTGGTGATGGCCCCGGCCACCGCCTATGTCGAAGAATTCACCCGCCACATTCCCCGCGCCAAGGTGTTGCGGCTGCGGTCGGTCATGACGCCGGGGCTGGGCGATGGTCCGTATTCCGGCGATCTGGACGGGAAGTTGAGCGTGGCGGAGGCGGTGGACCGCATCGACGCCGCGCCGCATCCCTTCCGCGTTCTGGACGATGCGGGGCAGCCGGTCGGCCAGATCGACAAGCGCGCCGCGATCGACATTCTGATCGGGCGGCCGCGGCCATGACGGGCGCCCGGTCGCGGGGGTATGCCCGGGCATACTGGCTCGGGCTCTTTGCCGTGACATGGGCGCTCTCGACCTATTCCTTCGCGCTTTACAAGGCGCTGGATGCGCGCTGGATCATCCGGTTTCCGCAGGGCTGGCAGGTGCCGCTGGACCGCTGGATTTCCGATGCTATGGCGTGGCTGGTCGAGGATGCGAGCCTTGGCCTGTTTACCTTCCGCGACCTGACCCGGTTCGTGTCGGCGGTGATCGAGGCGCCCTACAGCCTCGTCCGCGCCGCCCTGATCGACGGGTTCTGGCAGGGGCAGGGCCAGCAGGCGGTGGAGATCGCCCCGGCGCTCAGTTGGGTGGCGGTCATCGTCGTGCTGGTGGCGCTGGCGCTGTGGGCAGGGGATGCGGTGCTGGCGCTGCTGGTGGGCGGCTGCTTCCTGTATCTGGCGGTCTTCGGGCAATGGGAAAGCGCGATGGTCACGCTGGCCTCGATCCTGATCGCCGT
>JAGQRU010000251.1:1727-1985 GCA_020425105.1 Paracoccaceae bacterium | reverse complement strand
AATGGGCGGGCAAGCTGCATTTCTGGGCGATGTTCATCGGGGCGAACCTGACCTTCTTCCCGCAGCACTTCCTCGGTCGTCAGGGCATGCCGCGCCGTTACATCGACTATCCCGAAGCGTTTTCGCTGTGGAACGGGGTGTCGTCCATCGGTGCGTTCATCTCCTTCGCGTCGTTCGTTCTGTTCATCTACATCGTCTATGTGACCCTGACCCGGGGCGCCAAGGTGACCGAGAACAACTATTGGAACGAATACGCCG
>JAGQRU010000251.1:0-1708 GCA_020425105.1 Paracoccaceae bacterium | reverse complement strand
TGGACCCTGCCCTCGCCGCCGCCGGAGCACACCTTCGAAACGCTCCCCAAGCAGAGCGACTGGGACAAAGGCCACGCGCACTGACATGCCCTTCGAATGGGTAAATGATCGCAAAGAGGCCCCGGAGATTTCCGGGGCCTCTTTTCATGCGAAGGGCGGTCCGGCGCTGGCGGTGCTGCATGTCTGGCCGCACCGGTCGCTGCCGAAAAAGGGGTTCGTGTGGTTCATCGGCGCGACCTTCGTGCTGATCATGCTGCCGCTGGGGGCGGTGATCGGCACGCCGGTTCTTTGGGGGCTGCTGCCGTTCATGCTCGGCGCCGTGGCGCTGGTCTGGGCCCTGATCCAGAAGAACTATCGCGATGGCGAAATTCTGGAGGAACTGAGCCTCTGGTCGGATCACATGACCCTGACCCGGCAGACCCGCAAGGGACCGCCGCTCAGTTGGGCGGCAAACCCCTATTGGGTCAGCCTCCATCTGCACAAGGCAGGCGGGCCTGTCGAACAGTATCTGACCTTGAAAGGGGCTGGACGGGAGGTCGAGCTCGGCGCGTTTCTGTCCGCGGACGAACGCACCATTCTTTACCGGGAATTGAGCGACCTGCTGCCGGCCGTCGCGGCCAGCGCGTCGCCGGGGCATCAGGGGCGCCCGCCGGTCGCCTGACGCCCGCAAGTCCGGACCGCTGCGGGCCCCGATTTATTGCAGGATCAGGACGCGAGCCGGTCGCGCACTTCCGGGCCGACCGCCGCGAAATCCATCCGGCCGGCATGGCGTTGCTTCAGCAGCCCCATCACCTTGCCCATATCGCGCAGCGACCCCGCACCCGAATCGGCAATCGCCGCATCGATGGCCTTGGCTTTTTCTTCATCGCTCAACGGACGAGGCAGGAATTCAGAGATGATTTCCGCTTCCGCGCGCTCCCGCTCGGCCAGCTCCAGCCGCCCGCCCTCTTCATAGGCGCGCTCGCTCTCACGGCGCTGTTTGACCATCTTCGTCAGAATGCCCATGACTTCATCGTCGTTCAGGGCCGCCTCGACCCCTTCTTCACAACTGCGCTTGGCAATTTCCAGATCCTTGATCGCGGCGTTGATCAGACGCAGCGTCGACAGACGCGTGGCTTCCTTGTCCTTCATGGCCTGTTTTAACTGACAGGCGACCTTGGTTTTCAGGTCCATTGGCGCTTTATCCCCACAAACTCAGGTTAGGTGTCTTATGCTTGTGTCGGCGTGGTGACAAGCCCTGTGGGTCCCAAGGGCGCGGATCCCCTTGACCGCACCGGTCAGCCCCCTTAGGCAGCATACGATTTTCCCTGATGGAGACGCGCCATGCCTGCAACGCCTGTGCCCACCGCCTGCCTCGCCCTGGCTGACGGCACCTTGTTCTATGGCACCGGGTTCGGTGCCATCGGGATGACCACGGCCGAGCTGTGCTTCAACACCGCGATGACCGGATATCAGGAGATCATGACCGACCCGTCCTATGCCGGTCAGATCGTAACCTTCACCTTTCCCCATATCGGAAATGTCGGCACCACGCCCGACGATGACGAAACCGCCGAACCGGTGGCCGATGGCATGGTGGTCAAATGG
Organism: Paracoccaceae bacterium; assembly: GCA_020425105.1. GTDB lineage: Bacteria > Pseudomonadota > Alphaproteobacteria > Rhodobacterales > Rhodobacteraceae > Meridianimarinicoccus. The sequence goes on along the minus strand of JAGQRU010000251.1, from coordinate 121 downwards.
GACCCGACCGAGCCGTCGAACTGGCGCGCGGTCGAGCGGCTGCAGGATTGGCTGAAGCGCAACGGGCGCATCGGGATGGGCGGGCTGGACACAAGGCGCCTGACCCGCGCGATCCGCCAGC
>JAGQRU010000250.1:1673-5235 GCA_020425105.1 Paracoccaceae bacterium | reverse complement strand
ACGCCGCCGAAAGTGGTGATCAGCGAATTCGTGGCGCTCGCCGAAGCGTTCTTCCCGGAAGGGCGCGAGCCGAAATTCGTCAACGCCGTGCTGGACCATATGGCGCGGGAGGCCCGGCCCGAGGCGTTTTAGCGCCCCGGATGCCAACATGACTGATGCGCGGCGCGGGGCGCATGCGCTAGCATTCCGGCATATCGAGGCACCCGGGAACCTGCCATGTCGGAGATCGCGCAAATCCTGACCGCTCTTGGCGGGCTTGGCCTGTTCCTGATCGGCATGGAAATCATGACCGACGGCTTGCGGTCTCTGGCTGGCGCGCGGCTGCGCCGGATCTTGCAGCGCAACACACAGACGCCCCTGCGGGGGGTCGTTTCCGGCGCGCTGACCACCGCGATGGTGCAATCGTCCTCCGCAACCACGGTCGCCGTTGTCGGCTTCGTTGGCGCGGGGCTGATGAGCTTTCAGCAGTCTTTGGGCATAATCTTCGGCGCCAATATCGGCACCACGCTGACCGGCTGGATCGTGGCGCTGATCGGGTTCAAGCTGCAGCTGGGCACAGCCCTGATGCCTGTTGCCTTGTTGGGCGTGCTGTTGCGGCTTTTCGCGCCGCAGCCCTGGCGCCATGTGGGATGGGCGCTGGCGGGGTTCAGCGTTCTGTTCTTTGGCATCGATGCGCTGCAGGCGGGCATGGCCGTGTTCGGCGATGTCATCACAACCGACCGCTTTCCCGCCGATACGGTCTTCGGACGACTGCAGCTTGTCGGACTGGGCGTCGTGATCACGGTCATCACGCAATCGTCCAGCGCCGGGGTGGCCAGTGCGCTCGCGGCCTTGGCGGCGGGGGCGATCACCTTTCCCCAAGCGGCGGCTCTGGTCATCGGGATGGATGTGGGCACGACCTTTTCGGCGGCATTGGCGACGCTGGGCGGGTCCACCGCCGCGCGGCGCACCGGGTTTGCGCATGTGATCTATAACGTGCTGACGGCGGCCATGGCCTTCGCGTTGCTCTGGCCCCTGGGCTGGTTGGCGCAACGGGCAGGGCCGGCGTTCGACGCACAGGTCGCGCTGGTCGCCTTTCACAGCTTCTTCAACACGTTGGGCGTGGTTGCGGTGCTGGGCGTCGCCAATCTGTTCGCGCGTCTGGTGATCTGGCTGATCCCGGATCGCAAGACGGTGCTGGATCTGCATCTGGATCCGCGGCTTCTGGCCGATCCGGGGACCGCGCTTGCCATGGCGGATCACGCCACCCAGACCATCGCGGCGGAAGCGTTTTCCATCCTTCAAGATGTCTTGCGCAGCGGCGGCAGCGATGACCGGCGGGCCCAGAAACTGGCGGATCTGGGGCAGGCCACGGCCGATGCCCGCGCTTTTCTGGAGCGTATTCGCGCGACCGACCGGGACCAGATGCTGTCCCGGCAGCTGGCCTGCCTGCATGCGCTGGATCATATCGACCGGCTGCGCCATCGCTGCAGGGCCGCCCGGCCGCGCGGGACGTTCGAGGAACAGAAGGACTTTGCGGTGCGCGTCGACGCCATGAAACGGTTCCTGACCCAGCTTGATCCACGTGCGGTCACAGAGGAAGACGAAGCCGCCGCGGATGCCCAGCGGCGCGCCTTGCGCGATGCTCGCGAAAGTCAGCGCGCGGCGGTTTTCCAGGCCGTCGCCGATGGGGAGATGTCGGCAGAAGACGCGGGCGACGCGACCGATGCGGTGCGGTGGCTCCAGCGGGTCTCCTATCATCTGTGGCGCATCCTGCACCATCTGCGCCATGCGGAGGACCCGGCGCAGGTCGCGCCAGCCGCGGACCGCGGATAGGGCAGATTCGGCCCCGTGGCCCGCAAAACGGTCGGCATGCACGCGCAGATCCACGGCGCCGCGGGCAACGGCTGATGAATTTTTACGCTACGGGCGCGGAGTTTTGCACAATCCCGCAACCATTACTGGCGGATATATCGTGATTGCCCTATGTTTCTGGCAAGGAAAGGACCATGCCATGCCTCATCTCGTCAGGTTGTACATCCGTCAGGTCGCCATCGGCTATGCAGTCTCGGCGGCATTCGTGGCGCTGCTTCTGTATCTCAACGTGGCCAATCTTTGGCATCTGGTGACGCATGTGAATGTGGGCTGGATCGCGGTGCTGATGCTGTGGGTCTTTAACGGCATCATCTTCGCGGGGGTGCAGTTTGCGCTGTCGCTGCCCAAGGGCCATGGCGACGACGGGCCGAAACGCGGCAAGCGCAGCCCGATCCCGGTGCTGCTGGCCGAACCGGTCCCGGTCCGCGTGGCCGCCGCGCCGCGCCGCGCCCGTTAAACACCGCACAGACGCAAACGCCTGCCGGTTTGGCAGGCGTAATGCGGCGGGCCCGCCGCGACCGTGATGGCGTGCATTCCCGAGGACCTGTATATACAGGTGGGCGCCAGGTAACGAAGCCAGGGCCTCGACAGAGCCAGCCCCCTCGGATTTGCTTAAGGCCACCGGAATATTGCCACGACACGGGAAGGGCAGCACCCGCCAACCGCGTATCTAGGCTGCGGGTTGCGCCTGCGCAAGAGCTTCGTCATCCGCCCGGCCGCGCAAGGATGTCAGGACGCCACGCCATCCTGAGTAGAGAGCCAGAACGAGCCCCCACCCATCGCCGCGATCCGGCAGACAGGATTGGATCATGCGCAGCGGCGTTAAATCGAAGCTGAAAACCTCGTCGGCTTGCATTTTGTTCGCCTAATGTTCACCATCCGCACATGATCGAATCCCGCCCGGACGCCACGCCGGGCCAGTTGCTGGCCCGAGGAACCTGCCGCCATCTGCGGCAGTGTCACGATTTCACCTGTGTGGAGGAACTGACCCTGGCATCGGGGCTGCGCGTGGATGTTCTGGCGCTCGGCCCTAAGGGAGAGGTCTGGATCGTCGAATGCAAATCCGGCGTGACGGATTTTCGGTCCGACAGCAAATGGCAGGGCTATCTGGATTATTGCGACCGCTTCTTCTGGGCCGTGGACGCGAATTTTCCCGTTGAAATCCTGCCGGACGATACCGGACTGATCTTCGCGGACGGCTATGACGCCGCGCTGATCCGGCTGGGGCCCGAGACGCGCCTGGCCGGGGCCCGGCGCAAGGCCCTGACGCTGCGCGCGGCGCGCATCGCGATGACGCGGCTTCAGGGCTGGCGCGATCCCGACGTTATTTCGCGCCGCTGATCTTTTCGGCTTGCGCCGCTGCCGCGCGAATTTCTTCGGCAATTTCGATGGCTTCATCAACATCGAAATCCATCGGAATTTCGATCCCGTCGGCTTCGATGAACAGACGGACCATCCCCCGATCCGTGGGGCCGATCTGCAAATTCGCGGCGATGTCGCGCTCGGTATTGATGCCCATGCGAGAGCCTCCTTTTCTTCTTCCGCCTAGCGGCTGGACCGCGAACTGGCAACACCCGACGCCGTATTTCCCTTGTACGGCAAGGGCGCGGGGCAGGGCGGGAAAATTGGTTCTTGGCCGGTCCAAGCTCTTGCAATCGCCAAAACCCGGGGCTAAACCCTCGCAACGTGCCGCCTTAGCTCAGTTGGT
>JAGQRU010000250.1:0-1640 GCA_020425105.1 Paracoccaceae bacterium | reverse complement strand
TCAAGCCAGGGAGGCGGTACCATCTTCCACATCGCTCTGAAATTCCAGCCAGTTCCCTGTTGCCATGCGGCGTTTCCCCGCGAATGATCGTAGGCGCAACAACAGGGGGCACGCAGTATGGCGGTGACATCGGCGGCAGCTGCACGGGCAGGGTATGTGATGCGGGGCGGCTTGCAGGTCGACGCGCTGTTGGCGGATTTTGTCGAAGGCCAGGCGCTGCCTGGCACCGGCATCGATCCTGCGACGTTCTGGGCCGGATTTGGCGATCTTGTGGCAACCTTCGGCCCGCAGATTGCCGCTGCGCTGGACAAGCGCGATGCGCTTCAGGGGCAGCTGGATCGTTGGCACCGCGCCCATCCCGGGATGCCGGGCGATCCCGATGCGTATAAGGCGTTTTTGACCGAAATCGGCTATCTGGAACCCGAAGTTGCGCCTTTTCGGATAGAAACGACCGGAACGGATCCGGAGATCGCATCGGTCGCCGGGCCGCAGCTGGTCGTTCCGGCAACCAATGCGCGTTATGTTCTGAACGCGGCCAATGCCCGGTGGGGGTCGCTTTACGATGCGCTTTACGGCACGGATGCGCTTGGCGATCTGCCGCCGGCCGGTGGGTTTGATACCGAGCGCGGCAAGCGCGTAATCGCCTGGGCCAAGACGTTTCTGGACGATGTCGTGCCGCTGGCCGATGGATCGCATGCGGCGGTGACACGCTACCACGTGGAAAACGGCGCGCTGGTGCCTGCCCTGAAAGATGCCGAACAATTCGCGGGCTTTGCCGGGGAGGCTTCGAACCCTGCAATCATTTGCATAAAAAACAATGGCCTTCACATCATACTTGATGTTAATCCGGCGCATCCTGTCGGAGTTCTCGATCCGGCGGGGCTCTGCGATATCCGGCTTGAATCGGCGCTGTCGGCCATCATCGACTGTGAAGACTCCGTGGCCGCGGTAGATGCCGAGGACAAGGTCACCGCCTATGCCAACTGGCTGGGTCTGATGCGCGGGGATCTGCAAGCGAGCTTTGAAAAATCCGGCAAGACCGTGGCGCGGCGGCTTGAGGAAGATGTGGTGCTGACCGCCCCGGATGGCGGCGCGCTGCATCTGAAAGGGCGCGCGCTGCTGCTGGTGCGCAATGTGGGCCATCTGATGACAACGCCCGCCGTTCTGACACCGGCGGGCGAGCAGATCAGCGAAGGCCTGATGGACGCCGTGATCACCATGCTGATCGCGATGCATGACCTGAAGCGTCCGGGCGGCAATTCGGTCGCCGGGTCGGCTTATGTGGTCAAGCCCAAGATGCACGGATCGGCGGAGGTCGCCTTGACCGATGCGATCTTCACGGCGGTGGAACGGATGCTGGGGCTGCCGCAATACACGGTCAAGATCGGCATCATGGATGAAGAACGCCGGACAAGCGCCAATCTGGCCAACTGCATCCATGCCGCCCGGCACCGGGTTGCGTTCATCAACACCGGGTTTCTGGACCGCACCGGTGACGAAATTCACAGCGCCATGGAAGCCGGGCCGATGCTGCGCAAGGGCGACATGAAAACGACCCCGTGGCTGATCCACTATGAAGACCGCAATGTCGAGATCGGGCTGGCCTGCGGGCTGCAGGGCCGCGCGCAGATCGGCAAGGG
>JAGQRU010000249.1 GCA_020425105.1 Paracoccaceae bacterium | reverse complement strand
GGCGGCCAGCGGCAGCGCATCGCCATTGCACGGGCGATGATCCTGCGGCCGAAACTGGTGGTGCTGGACGAACCGACATCGGCGCTGGACATGACGGTGCAGGTGCAGATCGTCGATCTGCTGCGCGACCTGCAGCGGCGCCACGGCCTGGCCTATCTGTTCATCAGCCACGATTTGCGCGTGGTGCGCGCGCTGAGTCACAAGGTGGTGGTGATGCGCAACGGCGATATCGTCGAATCCGGCACGCGGGAAGAGGTCTTCGGCGCGCCGAAAACCGACTATACCCGCGATCTGATGGCCGCCGCGTTGAACCTCGACACGCGATCCGGCGACCCGGTGGCGCGGACCGGCAGCGCCTGAGCGTCAGGTCCGCAGGTGCGGGCCCGGCGCTTGTGCATTGGCAGGCCGGTTCTAGATGGCGGAACTGTGCCCGGATTTGGCCATGTCATAGGCATCGAAGGTACGCGCGATCATCCGGGTCAGGGGCCGGCCTTCCGCCTTGATCGCCAGCGCTTCCGGCGTGACCTCGACAAAGCCCGCGAAGGTTTCCAGCGTGTCGCGGAACATGGCCGAAAGCTGCGCCGGGCTGACGCCGAAATCGTCGATCAACTCGCGGGTGGAAACGCGGAAATCGCACATCAGCGCTTCGATGATCCGCGCGCGCAACAGATCGTCCCCCTGAAACACATGCCCGCGCGCCGCCGCGAAGCCGCCTGCGCGGATGCGCTTGGTATAGTCGCCGGTGCTGGAGGCGTTTTGCGCATATCCCTGTGGAAACCGTGAAATCGCCGAGGCCCCAAGCCCGACCAGCACAGGCGCCGTGTCGTCCGTATAGCCCTGAAAATTGCGCCGCAGACGGCCGGTGCGGTCCGCTTCGGCCAGCCCGTCGCCGGGACGGGCGAAATGGTCGATTCCGATCTCGGTATAGCCGTCCCAGACGAACAGCTCGCGCGCCGTATCGTAAAGCGCCAGCCGTTCTTGCGGAGAGGGCAAAGCGTCCGACGGGATCATCGCCTGACGCCGCGCCATCCACGGCACATGCGCATAGCCGTAAAGCGCCACCCGGTCGGGGCTGAGCGACAGGAGCCGCTGCACGCTGTCGGCGATGCGTTCGGTGGTCTGATGGGGCAGGCCATAAAGGATGTCGGCATTCAGGCTGGTGATCCCGCGTGCCCGCAGCGCATCCACGGCGCGGCGGGTGACGTCATAGCCCTGGATCCGCCCGATGGTTTCCTGAATCATCGGATCGAAATCCTGCACGCCGATGCTGGCGCGGTTCATGCCTGCGGCCACCAGGGCATCCAGACGCGCGGCGTCGATTTCGTTCGGGTCGATCTCGACCGAAAACTCTCCGGTATCTGCCAACGGCGTCACATCGAAGATGGCTGCTGCCAGTTCCTCCATCATCGCGGGGGCCAGAAGCGTGGGGGTGCCGCCGCCCCAATGCAGCCGCGCCAGCCGCACCCCGGGGGCCAGATGCTGCTTCAGCAACGCGATCTCGGCCTTCAGCGTGTCCAGATAGGCGCGCACCGTCGCCGTGTTGCTGGTGCCCTGCGTCCTGCAGGCGCAGAACCAGCACAGCCTTCGGCAGAAAGGCACATGCAGATAGAGCGAAATGTCGCTTCCCTGCGGGATTGCGCGAAGCCACGATGTCATCTGCGCCGCACCAACATCCTGGTTGAATTGCGGCGATGTCGGGTAGCTGGTATAGCGGGGCACCCGGCTGTCAAATAAGCCCAGCCGGGACAGTTGAAGAAGAGTGTCCATGGGGATAGGTTAGGGGCTTCACGCCAATTCGGACCTTGATCCGGATCAAGTAGGAAGACAATGCGCGCGCAACCGCAGGTCACGACCCCTCATATCCAATGTGAAGACTGTCCGATCCTGCATCGGGCAGTGTGCGCAAAATGCGAAACCGACGAGCTTCAGGAGCTGGATGCCCTGAAGTATTACCGGACGGTTCCGGCAGGGCACACAGTGGTCTGGTCCGGCGATGAAATGGATTTCGTCGCCTCGATCGTCAGTGGCATTGCCACCCTGACCCAGACGATGGAAGACGGGCGCACGCAGATGGTGGGGCTGCTCTTGCCGTCGGATTTCGTCGGCCGGCCGGGAAGATCCGAAGCGGCCTTCGATGTCACCGCGACCACCGATGTCACCTTGTGCTGTTTCCGCAAGAAAACCTTCGAAGAGATGATGATGCGCACCCCGCGGATCGGCCAGCGGTTGCTGGAAATGACGCTGGATGAACTGGATGCCGCGCGGGAATGGATGCTGCTTCTGGGCCGCAAGACCGCCCGCGAAAAGATCGCCACATTGCTGGCGATCATCGTGCGCCGGGACGCGTCGCTTCGCCTGATGGGCAAGGACGGCCCGCTGGAATTCGATCTGCCGCTGACGCGCGAAGCGATGGCCGATTATCTGGGGCTGACCCTGGAAACGGTCAGCCGGCAGATTTCAGCGCTGCGCAAATCCGGCGTGATCGAGCTGAAAGGCAAGCGGCACATCACCATCCCCGATCTCGACCGTCTGCTGGAAGAAACCGGTGACGATGCCGATGGCGGGATGTTCGCTTAAGCGAAGACGTCCCGCCGCCGGACTGTGCTGCGGTCAATGCGCCAGAAGCAGCGGCACGGTGGCCCGTTCCAGAAGTTCGCGTGTCGCGCCGCCCAGAATCGCCTCGCGGAACCGCGAATGGCCATAGGCGCCGATCACCATAATATCCGCGCCCTGTTTGGCGACATGGTCCAGCAGGACGTCCGAAACCCGGGATTTCTGCCGGGGCACCAGATCCAGCACTGCGGTGATCCCCTGACGGTCGAACATCGTGCACAGGTTCTGACCCGGTTCCGGCCCGTCGCGGTGGCGCCCTTCGCTTTCGACGACGGTCACATGGGTTTGCGTTGCCAGGTTCAACAGCGGCAATGCCGCGCGGGCGGCGCGCAAGGCCTCGCTGCTGCCGTCCCATCCCACAACGGCGCGTGCCGGAAACTCCGTCGACAGCCCGGAGTTCGGGACGACCAGAACCGGCGCGATACCGGCGAACAGCACCGCTTCCAGGATCACCTCGGTCTGGGTATCGCCCGAATCGCCGTAGGGCGGGGGCAGAATCACCAGGTCGGCGAATCGGGCGACCTGGGCGATGACCTCGCTCAGCACGCCGTATTGGCTGACCACGCCGCGGGCGGACCAGCGTACACCTTCGCCCTGCACCAGAGTTTCCGCCTGAGCCAGAAGGCTTTCGGCCTTCTCGCGGGCCAGTTCAACACTGGTCTCCTGCAGGACGGAATCTGCGCCCGCGAAATAATAGCCCATCTGAACCTCATCGATTCCAATGCAAATAATGTCCAGATGAGCGTCGAATTGCCGTGCAAGTTGCGCCGCGGCGGTGATTTGGTGGCCGGCGTCGTTGGAGCTGCGGACAACGGTCAGGAGAGTCTTGTAGGCCATGGCAGAGAATTCCTTTCCAGGGTGACGTAAAGTCCGCGACTTTCCGTCCTGCTCGCAAGCTTAGCAAGCCGCGTTAGTGTCGATTTTGACATGGATCAATGCTGATTGGATGTACCCCATAGATATCCGGGTTTACTGTCATACTGACCGTCCTGTCTTTCGCAGCTGAGCGCAATAACAACGGTACATGCAGGCACCGGGCCGGGACGCAGAAGGGAACGAGAATGACCGACTACCTAAAGCTGGTTGTGCTGGGGCTGATCACCCTGGCAGCCGCCATCGCCGCGAATTATGCGCGCGATGTGGCATACAACGTGCATGCTATCTTGATCATGCTCATCGCGGGAGGGATGTTCCTTTACACCCTCCGCCGCGTGGATGAGGTAAAACCTGTCAAAGACACCTCCGGCTATATGGACGATGTCGTTCGTTATGGCGTGATCGCGACCTGTTTCTGGGGCGTTATCGGTTTCGCTGCCGGCACATTCATCGCCTTCCAGCTGGCCTTCCCGGTGCTGAACTTCGAATGGGCGCAGCCGTTCATGAACTTCGGGCGCCTGCGGCCGCTGCATACGTCGGCGGTCATTTTCGCGTTCGGCGGCAACGCTCTGATCGCGACCTCGTTCTATGTGGTGCAGCGCACCACGGCCGCCCGGCTCTGGGGCGGTAACCTGGCCTGGTTCGTCTTCTGGGGCTATCAGCTGTTCATCGTGATGGCCGCGACCGGATATGTTCTGGGCGGAACGCAGTCCAAGGAATACGCCGAACCGGAATGGTACGTCGATCTGTGGCTGACCATCGTGTGGGTATCCTATCTGGCGGTGTTCGTGGGCACGATCGTGAAGCGGAAAGAGCCGCATATCTATGTGGCCAACTGGTTCTATCTCGCGTTCATCGTCACCGTCGCCATGCTGCACGTGGTCAACAACATGGTCGTTCCGGTGTCCATCTTCGGGTCGGATTCGGTTCAGGTGTTCGCCGGTGTTCAGGATGCGATGACGCAATGGTGGTACGGCCATAACGCG
>JAGQRU010000248.1 GCA_020425105.1 Paracoccaceae bacterium | reverse complement strand
CTGGCGATGAACCCCGACCAGCTGGCCCCCGGTGAACGCTGCGCGGCAACGTCGAACCGCAACTTCGAGGGCCGTCAGGGCCGGGGCGGGCGCACCCATCTGCTGAGCCCCGCCATGGCCGCTGCCGCCGCCATCACCGGAAAGCTGACGGATGTGCGCGAACTCACCAAGGAAAGCGTGGCCTGAGCCGCGCTTTCACCATAGCGTGCGTCGCGACGGGGCTGACACGGGAACGAGGACAAGATGGGCGATTGGGTGAAATGGCTGATCCTGGGCATTCTTTCGGTGCTCTTCGGGATCTTTGCCCTGGGCAATGCCGTCGCAGCGTCGATCGCGGTCACGCTGATGACCGGAGTGCTGTTGCTGCTGGCCGGGGGTATGCAGGTCGCGGTTGGCCTGTCCGAAAAGGGCACCGGGCGCAAGATCGCGTCCATTGCCCTTGGGGTTCTGATGATGCTGCTTGGGGTCTCGCTGACTGCCAACCCGCTGCAGGGCCTGATTTCCCTGGCGCTCGTCGTGACGATCCTTCTGGCGTCCAGCGGCGTCGTGCGGCTGGGTGTGGCCTGGGCGATGCGGTCCACCGCCACGTTCTGGCCGACGCTGATTTCCGGCGCGCTGACGGTCCTGCTTGCGGGCTACATCCTGGCCAATTTCGCCGAAGCGTCAGCCCGGCTTCTGGGGGTGCTGCTTGGGGTCGAACTGTTGTTCAACGGCACCATGCTGATCGCGTTGGCGCTGTTCGTACGCCGCCACCGCAGCTGACGGCGCGCGTCAGAGACCTGATATAAAACAGATAAAAGGCTGGTGATCCTCGCCATGGAACACCAGGCTGCCCATGGCAGTGACAACGCTCTTGTCGGAATTCTTCAACGCCGCGTTCACTTCGTAATCGATATGACCGATGCCGGCATGGGCATCCAGATATGCCATGGCCGCGCGCAGTACCGTGATCGGCGAATGGCGCAACAGATCGTCCGCGGCCTCGAACCTGTAGACGCCTTCGCCGCCACGCTCACCGTGCATCATCGTCATCTGAAACTGCGCCATTGATCGGGTCTCCATTCGCATCCGCACGCTGCTGCTGCTGCAGCATCGGTGACTATCCCGATTGCATGTCAGGTTTGCGACAGCGGGCGCGGCAGCGCGGCATTATCGGTCGCGCAGTGCCTGCGACTTGCTTTGGAAAATACTGGCTGTGAACCCGACATAGGCCGACGGATTGACCCTGGAATCGAAAAGCGGGCTGTCTTCGTTTGCGGCCCCGCCCAGATAGGCCAGCCCGACCCCGCCGATCAGGCGCCATCGCCGCGTCACCGGATAGCGGAAAGACGCGGTCAGTTCCGTCCCCATATATCCGGCGCGCGCCTTGAAGGCATTCGGCCCGGTGCTGGCATCGGTGGTATAGAAATAGTCCTGTAGGCCCTGCGTCGCGAAAATCGGGCCGATGGTTGCCTGGATCCGGCTGCCCGGCTTGATCGCGCCATTCTGACGATACCGCAGCGCCGGACGCACCAGAAATCCCTGATAATCGGGGGTCAGACTGACGGAAAACGCGCCCCGCGTCTGCAAGGCGAATTCTAGACGCGCCATGGTGCGCGTACCGATGACCGGCGGCAGTTCAGCCGCGCGCCAGATCAGTTCCGGCCCAAACTCAACCAGCGCGTCCAGATCGGGCAGCGATCCGCTCAACTCGTTGCCGCGCCGTTCCACCGCGGAATTGCCATCAATCGAAACGGCCAGTTCCAGCCGGTCGGTTCTGAAGGGAATGAAGCGGAAGGTGTCGTCTTCGCCGATCTCAAGAAACCGGCCGCGATAGGCCACGTAAGGAAACGCCACGACACGGGTCGCATAGTCCGCCGCCGCCGGATATTCGGCGGTCTGCCGCGCGGACAGACCGAAGCCCAGTTCCCACAGTGGAAGCTCCAGCCGGTCGCGGTCTCGCGGCTCCTGCGCCGCGCCGCCGGTCGCCCAAGCGATCCCGGCCACCAAAGCGACCGCCCGGCGCCATGAAATTTGTCGGCGGTGCATTGCGTCTCCTCCGTCTCCGCTGGACCCCGGCTGCGAATTTTGGCAGAAGGTCTGGCGGTGCCGTCCGGCCACTATGTCCCGGATCTTCCGAATGCAGCAAGGATTCAAACTATGGAAAAATTCACCACCGTCGAGAGCGTCGCAGCGCCGCTGCCGCTGATCAACGTCGATACCGACATGATCATTCCCAAGCAGTTCCTGAAGACGATCCGGCGCACCGGCCTCGGCAAGTCGCTGTTCTACGAAATGCGCTACGGCGAGGACGGCAAGGAGAACCCCGAGTTCGTTCTGAACAAGCCCGCCTATCGAAAGGCGCAAATCCTGGTCGCCGGCGAGAACTTCGGCTGCGGATCGAGCCGC
>JAGQRU010000247.1 GCA_020425105.1 Paracoccaceae bacterium | reverse complement strand
GTGGAAGTGGTAGGCGACGGTGTCGTCGTCCAGCTCGCCCATGGAGCCTTCCTGCGCGCGGATCACGCTGGCGAAGTACCGGAAGTGATCCACACCCAAAGCCATGTCGGCCAGCGTGGTTTCACGGATCGGCTTGCCGTTGTCCCAGGTTTCCGCCAGGGCCAGCGTGTCCAGGTTTTCCTGCATCACGTCTGCGATTTTCAGCAGCATGTTTGCACGGTCGGTGACGCTGGTCTTGCCCCAGGATTCGCGAACCGCGTGGGCTGCGTTCAGGGCGTCTTCGATGTCGCTTGCATCCGAACGGGCGATTTCGCCGATCACGCCGCCGGTGATGGGCGAGGTATTCTCAAAATAACGGCCGGCATTGGGCGCTTTGAAGCGGCCGCCGATAAAGTTGTCGTAACGCGGTTTGAGCGGGCAGCCTGCTGCGGCTGCGTCGTTCACATCCAATTGGTCTTTAGCCATGTGGTGGTCTCCTCCTAAGAGCGTCTGAAGTCCTCTCGCTTCGCCCATGAGACTGCGCATGTGCTTTGGAAACAGGCAGATGGACCTTGGTCGCAAAAGGGTCGTATAGACTAAAGTCTAGGTCGTAGATTTTGGGTCTTCGGACACGAAAAAAGGCGCCCGAAAAACGGGCGCCTGGGCATGTTTTTTGCGTCTCGTCAGCGGATCGGCGCCTGATGGACCAACCCGTAGCTTTCATAGATTTCGGCGATGCGTCCATCGTCCAGCGCAGCGCGGATCGCGTCGTCGACCTCATAGCCAAGCGCGCGATAGCGGAAATTGACGCCAACGCCCAAGGTCCACGTCCCCACCGCGAAGCCCGGAAGGGGCGGCGCGTGGATCGCAATCCGGTCGGTCAGCCCGTGTTCAAGCTGTCCGCGCGGCCCCATGACGGCTTTCACCTCGCCGGCATCGAGCGCCGCCATGGCGGCCTGGGTGGTCGGATAGCGGTGAATATTGGCCGCCAATTGGCCGCCGGCAAAGCTGGTCAGATAGAAATCCGCGATGGAATCGTTTTCGACCGCGACGCTGTCGAACCTGAAATACGCCGGTACAGGCCGTTCGTCAGGTTCGGGATAGGCCGCCTTGGAATAGGCGATGGCGATGGATTCCTGCGCATACTGGCCGGTGAAGGTCACCTGTTCGACACGGCATTTGAAGGCGCTGTCATAGGGCACCCGCAGCATCACGTTGGACACGGACCCGCCGATCACCGGACCTTTCCAGACGTTGTTGCGCAGATCGTCGGCCAGCGTTTCGCCGGACGCCACGAAGTTCAGTTGCGGTTCCACGCCGATGGCGCCGGCAATAAGGCGCGCGATTTCGACATCGACCCCGCGCGCCTGCCCGCCCTCCTGCCAGGAATAGGGCGGGTAGTCCTCATACAGCGCGAATGTCATGAACCCGCGGTCCAGGATCTGGTCCAGATCCTGACCCACGATGTCGCGGCCGACATTCTGCGGCTTGGGCTGCGGAACCCAATCCGCACAGGGATCGGCGGCAAGGACAGGCCCTGCCGCCAGAACAAGCGCGACCGCCGCGCTCAGGACCGCGCGTGGGGTCAATGGGCTGCCGACAGACCGATCGTCAGGATCTCGGCCACATGGGGCAGATCCAGATCTCCGGCATTCAGAGCGTTTGCCGCCTGCAGCGCTATGCTGTCGGCCACCGGCGCCCCGGACAGGGTTTCGATATTGTTGGCCAGCTCCATCAGACGCGCCGAGGTCGCCGCCGTATCGATGGTTGCACTGCCGTCTGCCGCCGCCATCAACGCGTCGCGGATGTCTTTCAGTTCGCCGGAAACGTCGGTCACCGCCTGATCGTCGGGACGGGTTTCGATATAGGTGCGGATCGCCCATGCGGCCTTCTGGCCCAGCAGTTCGCCGAACGCGGGCATCTTGGTGATGCCGTTCTGGGTATAGCCAACCTGGAATCGCTCCACGAACCATTCGTCGCCGAATTCTTCCGCCTCAAGATACCGCAGATCCGGTGCCAGCCCGCCCGAGATCGCTTGCAGCCCGTGGCAGCGCGCGCAGTTCTGGTTGAAGCCGGACGACCCGATTTCGATAGCCTTGGCCCATACTTCTTCGCCTGCCGTTTCAGCGCGATAAGGGTTTTCGGTGAGCCATTCTTCACCCACATCCGGCAGGGCATCGGTGTTGATCGGCTGCGGTGCCACGTCACCATGCGCATGAAGCAGGCTGGCAGAGGCCAGAAGCGCGGCAGCGCTGAAAGCAATTCGGCGGGTCAGGGTCATAGGGTTCCTCCTCTCGGGCCAGGTTCGGCCGGTCGTGCTATCTCTACGGATCACCTGAGGGCAGCGAAATTCGACTTTCGTTGGGTGCGGCGCAGTTTTCGACCATGGTCGTATGGCCGGGGCGCGCGCGATCCGTAACGTGTCGCCTGGAGGAGACAACCACATGAAACCACTTGTCACCGCGCTGGCCGGGCTGCTGGTCCTGGCGCAGGGCGCCTGGGCCGATCTGTCGGTTCAGGCCCATTATTTACAGGTGGAAACGCCCCGGCCGCCGGTGCTGTCGAACCTGGATCCGGTGCCCGATGACCTGGGCCGGGCGGGGGCCGCTCTGGCCTTGATCGACAACCGCACGACCGGGCGGTTTCTGGGCCAGCAGCATGATCTGACCGTGGTCACTGTGCCGCAGGACGGCGACCCGCTGGCGGCGGCGCGCGACGCCTTGGCCGCGTCCGCGTTGCTTCTGGTGGACGCGCCGGCGGCGACGCTGCTGGCCATCGCCGACCTGCCCGAAGCCAAGGGCGCGCTTCTGTTCAATGTCGGGGCCGAAGATACCGCCCTGCGCGGCCCCGACTGCCGCGCCAATCTGTTCCACACCATTCCGTCGCTGGCCATGCGCGCCGACGCGCTGATGCAGTTTTTCGTCAAGCGCCGGTGGACCAAGCTGGCCCTGATCGAAGGCACGCATCCGGCGGATCTGGCCTTTGCCAACGCGCTGGTCCGGTCGGCCACGAAATTTGGCCTGAAGATCGGCGCGCCGAAGAAATGGGTTTTCGACGCCGACATGCGGCGCAACGCGGCGCAGGAGGTGCCTCTCTTTACACAGGATCTGGGGGAATACGACGCGCTGCTGGTGGCGGACGAAACCGGCGATTTCGGCCGCTATATCGCCTATAACACGTGGATCCCGCGCCCTGTCGCCGGGTCCGAGGGCCTGACGCCCGTGGCCTGGTCGCCCGTGGTCGAACAATGGGGCGCGGCGCAGCTGCAATCGCGGTTTCAGGACAGCGCAGGCCGTCCGATGCAATCGCGCGACTATGCCGCCTGGGCAGCGCTGCGCGCTATCGGCGAAGCGGTCACCCGCACCGGAAGCAACGACCCCGCCACCCTGCGCGCCTTTCTTCTGTCGCCGGATTTCGAATTGGCCGGGTTCAAGGGCAGCGCCCTGACCTTCCGGACCTGGAACGGGCAGCTGCGCCAGCCCATTCCGCTGGTACAGCCCCGCGCCATGGTCGCCCAGGCGCCGCTGGAAGGGTTCCTCCATCAGCGCGGAGAGCTCGATACGCTGGGTCTGGACCTGCCCGAGGCCGCCTGCCCCGCTTTCGCCCCCTGACCCGGTCCGTGTGACCCGATCCAATCCCCCGGCGCCGCCTCTGCGCCCGCTACAGGAAAGACCCGCCCATGTGCCGTACCCTACTTCTGTTCCTTTTATTGGCCAGCCCGCTGCGGGCCGCCGAAATCTGGGTGACCAACGAAAAGGACAACACGATCAGCGTGATCGACATCGACCGGCTGGAAGTCACGCGCACCATTCCCACCGGCGAACGCCCCCGCGGCATCGCGTTTTCCAAGGATTACAGCACCGTCTTCATTTGCGCGTCCGACAGCGACACGGTGCAGGTCATGAACCCTGAAACCGGCAAAATCCTGCACAACCTGCCATCGGGCGAAGACCCCGAACAGTTCGTCCTGCACCCCGACAACCGGCATCTCTATATCGCGAACGAGGACGACGCGATCACGACCGTCGTGGACACCGAAACCCGCCGCGTGGTCGCCCAGATCGACGTCGGCATCGAACCCGAAGGCATGGCGGTTAGCCCGGACGGCAAGACGGTTGTGACCACGTCGGAAACCACCAACATGGCCCATTGGATCGATACGGGCACGCAGACGATCTATGCCAACTCGCTGGTGGATTCCCGGCCTCGCCATGCGGAATTCACCGATGACGGCGCCGAGCTTTGGGTCAGTTCCGAAATCGGCGGATCGGTCAGTGTGTTCGATGCCGCCACGCAGGCGGAGCTGGCCAAGATCACCTTCGCCATCGACGGCGTGCACCCGGACCGGATCCAACCGGTGGGATTCGAATTCACCGCCGACGGCGCGCATGCCTTCGTGGCGCTTGGCCCGGCCAACCATTTGGCGGTGGTCAATGCCAAGACATTTGAGGTCGAGGATTACATCCTTGTGGGCCGCCGCGTCTGGCACATGGCGTTTTCGCCGGACAAGGATTTGCTGTTCACCACCAATGGCATTTCCGGCGACGTCACTGTGGTTGATGTCGCGCATCGCCGGGCGATCAAGACGATCAAGGTCGGCCGCTTTCCATGGGGTGCGGCGCTGCGCCCGTGACCGCCGCATCTACGACCCCTCTACGACTTTAGGCGCACAGATCCAGCGCGTTTTCCTATGGTAAAGCAGGGGAAAGGGAGAAATCACATGCGTATTTTTGCTTTATCTGCCGCACTGATCCTGTTGTCGCCCATGTCGGTTCAGGCCGGCGATGTCGATCCCGGGGGGACGCTCAACCCCGATGAAATGACCTGGCAATCCGTCGTCGAACGGGCCGCGCAGGGGGAATCCAGCATGGTGATCTGCGCCACCGGGTACATGCTGACCAAGCAGGGGGACCACACCGCCGCGCGAACGGTGTTCGAAACCTGCGCCGCGGACGGGTTTACCGGCGCCATGACCTGGATGAGCCAGCTCGACAATAACGGCCTGGGGGGCGTTTACGACCCCGACGCCGCCGCCGAATGGGATCGCCGTGCCGCCGACGCAGGCGATCCGGTGGGTCAGTTCAACTACGGCATCGACCTGATCCGGGGCCACGGCGTTGCGCAAGACGCGGCGCGCGGTCGGGATCTGGTAGACCAGGCCGCAGCCGCGGGGCTGGTGGTCGCCCAGCGGCTGCGGTCCGCGGAATATGACCTGGATGTGGTCACCCCGGATGCCGACAACTGGAAATACGCGCCGCTGTTCTGACCGCCGCGCACGCCCTTCGACAATCGCGATCTGCCACGATCCGGGCCGCCTGCATCCTTGCGGGCGGCCTTTTTCTGCGCGCCCCCCTTCGCGCGTACGACCAAAGCACGAGCCGTCCGGTGGTCGTAGTTTTGACCTCGATCAAGACACCTCTCCAGGTCCGGACGCAGTGTCTGGCCGCTGCAAATCGGAGGTATCTATGCAGAAAATCCTGTATCCAACTATCCTTAGCCTGGCGATGACCGCCGGGCTGCCGGCCGGCGCAGAGCCCTTGTTCGAACAGATCAAGGTCGATGCCGGGCAGGCACTGTTCAACGGCGAATGCCGCCGTTGCCACGCCACGGATTCCAGCGACCCGTCCTATGGGCCGCCGCTGGAAAACGTGCTTGGCCGGGCTGCGGGCAGCGTGCCGGACTATCCCTATTCCGTCGCTCTGGAAGCGTCGGGCATCGTCTGGACCGAGGCCGCGCTGCGCGCCTGGATCGAAGACAATGACGGCTTCATGCCCGGCACCAAGATGCGCCATGTAGGCATCACGGACCGCACCGTGCAGGATTTCATCCTGGCCTATCTGGGCAGCATCACCACGCGCGACGGGTCTGAAATCGCCAAGTGACCGGCGGACCTTTTCACAGCTGAAAGGTCATTCAATCACCAGCCTCGGCAGCCAATGGCTGCCGGGGTCCCCGGGTTCCAGATCATCGGGACCCAGCGGGCGCAACGTGCCCGGCGGGGGCGGCACGGCAAGCTGCCCAAGGTTCACTTCGTGCAGCTGCCCGACCACGCGCGCGCCATCCACCGCCATGTCGTAATAGACACCGTTCCACATGTTGATCCCGTAATCGCCCGCGGCCTTCCAAAGAAACAGGAAGTCATATTCCAGATCGGTCAGATCCTCTGCCAAAACCTGGCGCCGGATTTCATACGGGTAAGGCACGTGACACAACTGGCGTTCGGGGCCGTCCAGGCATTTGAACGGGCGCATGGACAGGAAATGGTCCGAGAAGGGCGCATCGGCCATGGTCACCGTATAGCCATCCGGGCCGAAGCGGATTTCCGCCACGGCGATGCTGACGGTCCCGCCCGCGTCCTGAAGGTAAACCGTCCGCGTCCCCTGCAGCGGATCGGCGCTGGCCGCACCGCAGAAAAGCGTCAGAGCGGTCAGGAGACCGGTTGATCTGTACATTTTCGACATACCCCCCCACAGCAAAACTGGCCGAGTCGCCCCAGCCTGAGGGTCCCGAAAAACGTGTCAATTCTACCGGGGTCGTACGACCATAGCAGAATTGCGGGCAAATTTCCCTGCGTCTTAGGGTCGGGCGGGGAAACCGTGCCTCGTTCGGCACGTCCAATGGCTCTTAGGGAGGACCACATGAACCGATTTATAGCCGCCGTCGTGGCGGGGGTTTTGGCGACCAGCATGGCCAATGCCCAGGTTACAGAACAGGATCTGGCCAACGATCAGGCCGACACCAGCCAGGTTCTGACCAATGGCATGGGCCGCAACCTTCAGCGCTTCAGCCCGCTGACGACTCTGAACAAGGACAACGTCAAGAATCTGGTGCCCGCATGGGCATTTAGCCTTGGCGGCGAAAAGCAGCGCGGTCAGGAAACGCAGCCGCTGGTGCATGACGGCATCATGTACATCACCGGGTCCTATTCGCGGATGTACGCGATCGACGCTCATACGGGCGATGAAGTCTGGCAATACGACGCCCGTCTGCCCGAAGGCATCCTGCCCTGCTGCGACGTGATCAACCGCGGCGCCGCCATCTATGGCGACAAGATCTATTTCGGCACGCTCGACGCGCGCATCGTGGCGCTGGATCTGAAAACCGGCGACGTGGTCTGGCGCGAAAAAATCGCGGACTACAAGGAAGGTTATTCCTATACCGCGGCACCGCTGATCGTGAACGGTCTGGTGATCACCGGCAATTCCGGCGGCGAATTCGGCATCGTCGGCGCGGTTCAGGCGCGTGACGCCGAAACCGGCGAAATGGTCTGGGAACGCCCGGTGATCGAAGGCCATATGGGCACCTACAAGGGCGAGCCGTCGACCATGACCGGCACGCTGAACGCCACCTGGCCGGGCGACATGTGGAAAACCGGCGGCGGGGCAACCTGGCTCGGCGGGTCCTATGACATCGACACCAACACGCTGGTGTTCGGCACCGGCAACCCGGCGCCCTGGAACAGCCACCTGCGCAACGCCGGCACCCCGGTCGAAGGCAACAAGGGCGACAACCTGTACGCCGCCAGCCGTCTGGGGATCGATCCCGAGAATGGTGAAATCAAGTGGCACTTCCAGACCACGCCGCGCGAAGGCTGGGACTTCGACGGTGTGAACGAAGTCGTCGCCTTCGTCGACGCACAGGGCAACAAGCGTTTCGCCACCGCTGACCGGAACGGGTTCTTCTACGTCCTGAACCGCGAAGACGGTGCGTTTGTCGGCGCATGGCCGTTCGTGAAAGACATCACCTGGGCCAAGGGCATCGACGACACCGGCCGCCCGATCTACATCGAAGAAGGCCGTCCGGGGAACCCCGCCGACGCGGCTGACGGCCACAAGGGCGAAACCGTGTTCTCGGCACCGTCCTTCCTTGGCGGCAAGAACTGGATGCCGATGGC
>JAGQRU010000246.1 GCA_020425105.1 Paracoccaceae bacterium | reverse complement strand
ATCAGCGCCATGGTCATGTCGGCGGTATCTTCGGTCACCACGCCGGGCGTGTTGGACACCAGGATGCCGCGCTGGCGGGCCGAGGCCACGTCGATATGGTCCACACCGGCGCCATAGCTGGCGATCAGTTTCAGATCGGGTCCGGCCTGCGCCATCATCGCCGCGTCGATCTGATCTGTGACCGTGGGCACAATAACCTGGGCCGATTGCATCGCCGCCACCAGCTCCGCCCGGGTCATCGGGGTGTCATCGTCACGCAGGGTTACATCAAACAGATCCGCCAGCCGGTTTTCAACGGGCTCGGGCAACCGTCGCGTCACCACAACACTCACGCGCTTTGCGGGCATCCTAGGAGCTCCTCGTCTTCAAAAACATCTCATTGGCTGGCAAAGTGACCGATAGGGCATCGGGGCACAAGCGCCCGGGCCGCATCGCAAATAAAAAAACGTCGCAAAACGGGCAGGACAGATGATCACAGGGACTCGCCCAACCGGGCAAATAGGGGCTGCGCGGCGCCGGGTCATGGCGATAGCGCTAGCGGTTTTGCTTGGCGCGGGAACCCCCGCCACGTTACTGCCCGTATCGGCGGCGTCTGCCGAAGAAGTGGGCCCGGTGACCAAGCTGCCCATCCCGCGTTTTGTGTCGATCAAGACCAGCCAGACCAATGTGCGGCGCGGGCCATCGACCACGCACCGCATCGACTGGGTGTTCCGCCATCAGGGCATGCCGGTTATCGTCACCGGCGAATACGGCCATTGGCGCCGGATCGTGGACCGCGACGGGATCGGCGGCTGGGTCCATTACGCGCTTCTGTCCGGGCTGCGCACGGTGATCGTGGACGAAGACGAGGTGCCCATCCGCGCCAAGCCCGACCCCGACGCCAAGATCCGCGCACGGGCGGAAAAGGGCGTCATCGCCAAGCTGGGCGAATGCGAGGCCGACTGGTGCGAAATCCGCGCCGGGGGCTATCGCGGCTGGGTCGAAGCGCAGTCCCTGTGGGGGCTGCGCCTGGAAGACGACGCGGCGGTGGCGGCAGCCACGGCGGCGGGCGGATAAGGGTTCAGCCCTCGACAGTGGCGAGCCCGCGGCCTTTCAAAAGCGCCTCCACCCCCGGCAGGCGGCCCCGGAAGCGGGTGTAGAGGGCCTTGGGATCCTCGCTGCCGCCGACGGACAGGATGTTGGCCTCCAACGCGCGGGCGGTGTCGGGATCGAAGGCATCGCCAGCCTCGTCGAACGCCGCGAAGGCGTCGGCATCCATCACTTCGGACCACATATAGCTGTAATATCCAGACGAATATCCGTCCCCGGCAAAGACATGGGCGAAATGCGGCGTGGCGTGGCGCATGGTGATCGCCCGCGGCATGCCCAGCCCGTCCAGAATTTCCGTCTGGCGGGCCATGATATCGTCCGGCGCCGCGGTTTCGTGAAAGCCCAGATCCACCAGCGCCGACGCCACATATTCGACTGTCGCGAAGCCCTGACCGAAATTCTTCGCCGCCAGCAGCCGGTCCAGCATGTCGCGCGGCATCGGCGCGCCGGTTTCCGCGTGGGTGGCGAATTCTTCCAGCACGTCGGGCACTTCCAGCCAGTGTTCGTAAAGCTGGCTGGGCAGTTCGACGAAATCCCGCGCGACCGAGGTGCCCGAAATGCTTTGATAGGTCACATCCGACAGCATCTGATGCAGCGCATGCCCGAATTCATGAAACAGCGTGCGCGCATCGTCATAGGACAGAAGCGCGGGCTGACCGGCTTCGGGTTTGGCGAAATTGCAGACATTCACCACGATAGGCCGGATGTCGCCTTCCAGCTTCTGCTGGCTGCGCATGGCCGAACACCAGGCGCCGGACCGTTTTGTCGGCCGGGCGAAATAGTCGCCGACGAACAGCGCGATATGACGGCCGTCACGCGACACCTCCCAGGCGCGGCAATCGGCGTGATAAAGCGGCGCATCCACCGGTGCGAAGCTGAGCCCGAAAAGCCGCGTCGCGCAGGCGAAGGCCGCGTCAATCATCCGGTCGAGCTGCAGATACGGCTTCAGTTCCGCCTCATCCAGATCGTGCTCGGCCTTGCGCCGCTTTTCCGCGTAATAGCGCCAGTCCCAGGGCTCCAGATCGCCATTGATCCCGTCGCCATGCAGCATCCCGGTCAGGACCTGCGCGTCGGCCTCGGCCATGGCGCGCGCCGGGGTCCAGACCGCCATCAGCAGGTCGCGCACGGCCTCGGGCGTTTCGGCCATTTCGGTTTCCAGCTTGTAGGCGGCGAAGCTGTCGTATCCGAGCAGCGTGGCCCGTTCCGCGCGCAGCGCCAGAATTTCGGTCGCAATCGCGCGGTTGTCGGTGTCGCCGCCATTGGCGCCGCGCGCCACCCAGGCTTCGAACGCTTTCCGACGCAGGTCGCGGCGGGGCGAGAATTGCAGAAACGGCACGATCAGCGACCGCGACAGGGTGATGACCGGTCCGCTCTGGCCGCGTTCCGCCCCCGCCGCCCGGGCGCCCGCCCTGACGAAATCGGGCAGGCCGTCCAGATCGGCTTCAGCCAGCGCCATGAACCAGTCGCGTTCATCGGCCAGCAGGTTCTGGGTAAACTGGGTGCCCAGCGTCGCCAGCCGCTGCTGTACCGCCGCCAGCCGGTCGCGATCCGCGCCTTCCAGAAGCGCGCCCGACCGCACGAAGCTGCGCCGGGTCAGCAGCAGGACCCGCGCCTGTTCATCGGTCAGATCCAGGCTATCGCGGTTTTGCCACAGGGTTTCGATCCGCGCGAACAGCGCGGCATTCATCGTCACCTCGGATCCGAAGGCCGCCAGCTTCGGCGAAAACTCCCGCATCAGCGCTTCGCGCGCCAGGGTCGCGTCGGCGCCTGACACTGAATAAAAGGCGCCCAGCACGTGGCCCAGCAAGGCGTCTGACATCTCCAGCGCTTCGATCGTGTTGGCAAAGCTCGGCGCGTCGGCCGTGTCGGTGATGGTCTTGATCGCGGCACGGGCATCCGCCAGGGCCTGGTCCACCGCCGGGGCATAATCGTCATCGGCGATCCGGGCGAAAGGCGGCAGGCCGAAAGGGGTCGTCCAGGGGGCAAGAAGCGGATTGGTCATGGGGCCTCCGAGGCAGGGGCCGCGCCGCAGACCGGGCAGCCGGGGGTTCGGGTCAGGGCGATGCGGCGGGTTTCGCCCCAGAGCCCGTCGTAAATCAGCAAGACGCCCTGAAGCGAGGCGCCTATATCGCAGATGCGCTTGATCGCCTCCAGCGCCATCATGGCGCCAATGACACCGGGCAAGGGACCAACCACGCCGCCTTCGACACAGGACAGCGCGGATCCCGGCGCGGGCGGGGCCGGAAACAGGCAGGCATAGCAGGGCCCGCCCCGGGCCGGATCGAACAGGCTTAACTGGCCTTCCCATTGCGCAATCGCGCCGGAAATCAACGGCACCCCGGCGGCAAAGCAGGTCCGGTTGACCAGCGCGCGGGTGGCGAAGTCGTCGCAGCCATCCAGCACCAGATCGTATCCGGCGATCAGATCGGGCGCGATGTCGGCGGTCAGGCGGCGGTGATAGGGGCGCAGCGTCACCTGCGGGTTCAGATCCGCCAGTGCCTTTTGCGCCGAAAACACTTTCGGCATGCCCAGCGTGGCCTGCCCATGGATCACCTGCCGCTGCAGGTTGGACAGATCGACCACGTCGTCGTCGATCACCCCGATGGTGCCGACACCGGCGGCGGCCAGATATTGCAGCGCCGGCGCGCCCAGCCCCCCTGCCCCGACCACCAGAACGCGCGCCGCTTTCAGCTTGCGCTGCCCCATGCCGCCCAGTTCGCGCAGCACGATATGCCGGGCATAGCGGTCAAGCTCGGTCTCCGTCAGCGGGCCCTCGGGATCGGCGGCGGCGGCGGGCGCCGACGGCGGGCGGTTTTCAGGACGCACCCGCGCGCGCACCCGCCGCAACACCATGGCATAGCCGTAGCCCAACGCCGCCAGCGCGCCCACCACCAGCCACTGCCCCGCCGAACCGCCCAGGCTGTAGCGCAGCGGCGCGTTCTCGGGCAGCACCAGAAGCGCCAGAACAACGCCCAGATACAACAGCCCGATCAGCGCCGCCCGCACCGACAGCGGCAGCTTCAGCATCCAGCCGAGCCCCCAGAGCCCCGCGGCCAGCAGCAGAAACAGCACCATCAGCGGCGTCCGGTGGACCCGAAGCCCCCGGCCCCGCGCGCGGTGACATCCAGCGTATCGGCAAGGGCAAACCCCGCCTGCAGCACCGGCGCCAGCACCATCTGCGCGATCCGGTCGCCGTGGGCGATGGCGAAGGGCGCCTCACCCAGATTGAGCAGGATCACCCCCAGCGGCCCGCGATAATCGCTGTCGATGGTCCCGGGCGTGTTGGGCAGCGTGATGCCATGTTTCAGCGCCAGACCCGACCGGGGGCGGATCTGCACCTCGAACCCCGGCGGGATCGCCAGCCGCACCCCGGTGGGGATCAGCGCGCGCGCCCCCGGCGCAAGCGTGATCCCGGCGTCACGCAAGTCGGGCGGGAAATTCGCCCGCAGGTCCGCCCCCGCCGCGCCCGGCGTTTCATAGCCGGGCAAGGGCAGATCGCGGTCGGCGTCATCGGTCCAGGCCAGGGTGACGACAGGCGCGGTCATTCCAGCGCCTCGGCAATGCGTTGGGCCAGTTTGCGCGCCACGGCGGCCTTGTCCATCCGCGGCCAGGGCTCGGCACCCGCATCGGTGATCAGGGTGACAGCGTTTTCCGACCCGCCCATGATGCCGGTGCCCGGCGACACGTCATTGGCGACGATCCAGTCG
>JAGQRU010000245.1 GCA_020425105.1 Paracoccaceae bacterium | reverse complement strand
GCAGAACTGGCAATCGGCGGTGACGATGCCTTCGGCGGTGGTCATGTGACCGATATCCTTGGCCGAATAGATCGACAGGCTTTGCCGCACACGATCCGAACTGCAGGTGCAGCCAAAGGCCACCGGCTGCGGATCGAACACGCGCGGGCGCTCTTCGTGGAACAGGCGCACCAAAAGATCGGTCATCTGCACCCCGGGCCCCACGAGTTCCAGATCCTCAACGGTATCGAGCAGCAGATTGGCGCGGTTCCAGTGTTCCTGCGCCCCGCCATCCAGCAGATCCGCAGCCTCCAGCAACCCGCCATCGCCCGACCCGCCGCCCCCGGGCAGCGCGCTTTGCGGCATCATTTGCAGCATCACGCCGCCGGCACGCCACCGCTCGGGCTGCCCCGGAACGCTCGCGCGGCCGAAGCTGAGCGAAAAGCGGGTCGGCAGCTGTTCGGACTGGGCAAAATACGTCTCGGCGCAGCCCGACAGAGAGGTGCCAGCAATGGGCGTGATCCCCTGATAGGGTGTCGTTCCTTCGCCCTGGTCCATCAGAATGGCAAAATAACCGTCGCCGATTTGCGAAAACGGCGCGCGATCGGTCAGCCGGTCGGCATCGAACCCGGCATAGGCGCGGATGCGCGCCGGGGCGCCGTCCTTGCCGGGGGCATAATAATCGGTGGCGATCAGGCGCACCGCGCCATTGCCGCGCACTTGAAGCGACAGCTTCCAGCGCAGCTTGATCGTCTGCCCGATCAGCGCGGTCAAAAGCGCCATTTCCGCCACCAGCGCTTCGATCTGCTGCGGATAGGCGTGCTGGGACAAGACGGCATCCAGCGTGCCGTCCAGCCGCGCGACACGGCCCCGCACATCGCTGCGGTCAAGTTGAAACGGCAGGACAGTGTCGTCCCAGGCTATCATCGATCCAAGTGTCATGGGGTTCCCTTCGCCCGTCGCAATGGGCATACCGCGTCCATATAGACACGACAACCAAAGGTCCAAGGGATGCGCAGATTCGGAACCGCCCCTCGCCCGGGGCTGAAATACACGCCGCGGCCCGGGGTTTATGCCATTCTGGCGCGCGGGTCCGACATTCTTCTGACCCACCAGATGGACCCGCAGCCGGAATTTCAGCTGCCCGGAGGCGGCGTGGACCCCGGCGAACACCCGCTGCGCGCCCTGCATCGAGAGGTGTTTGAGGAAACCGGCTGGCACATGGGCGCCGCGCGCCGGTTCGATGCGCATCGGCGGTTCACGTTCATGCCGGAATACGACCTGTGGGCCGAAAAGATCTGCACCATTTTCGTGGCCCGGCCAGCGCGCCGCATCGGCGCGCCCCCGGAACCCGGGCACAGCGCGGTCTGGATGCCGCTTGATACGGCTGTGACGCTGGTGGCGAGCCCTGGCGACCGCGCCGCGCTGGCCCGTTATCAGGCAATCTTCGGCGGCTGAGGCCCCTGATATTCAAAGACAACCGCTGAGATGTCATCGGGAAACGGGGCGCCTTGAGCGAAATCCCCAAGCTCCGTCATGACGACCTTTAGCAACTCGAGCCCCTTTTCGTCATGGTGACGGGAGAGGATGCGGCCTAGGCCGTCTTCCTCCAGCAGATGCCCCTCGGGATCCGGGCATTCGGTGATCCCGTCCGAACACAGGAACAGGCGATCCCCGGGATGCAATTGCACCTGCACGCGATCATATTCGGCGCCTTCGATCAGCCCGACCGGCAGGCCCCCGTCGCAAAGCAATTCAATCGTCCCGTCCGCGCGCTGAACCATCGGATGCGGATGCCCAGCCTGGGTCAGGCTGACCACCCCGGTTTCCAGATTGAAAATGGCGAAGGCGATGGTGAAATAAAGCTCGGTCGAAATGACGGAAAACATCAGGTCGTTGAACCGCGCCACCGTTTCATTCGGCGGCAGCACCCGGTAAAAATCCGCCACCGTATGCGCCAGCGCGATGTTGTGGCTGGGCGATTCCGTGTGCAAATACCCCGCCAAACGGGCCGTCATCAGCGCCGAACTGATGCCGTGCCCGGAAACGTCGATGGAATAAAGCCCGACCTGAGTTGGGCTTGCACGGAAAAAGCCCACCAGATCGCCACCCACATGACCGCTGGAATGCAGCATCAGCGATGCCTGCGCGGACCCGAAATCCATGTACCGGTCGCGCACGAGCGCCTGCTGGAGCTTGCGCGCTTCGCGCAGATCGGCTTCGATCATGTCATAGAGATGCTGCAGCTCTGACAGCGTATCGCCGATCAGCCGGTTCTTTTCGCGCAACTCCTGCTGCATTTCGATGATGCGGATGCCGGCTTTCAGACGGGCGCGCAATTCGTCGCCATTGACCGGCTTTGACAGGAAATCGTCGGCCCCGCGTTCCAGGCCTTCGGCTATTTCCGCCCGTTCGCTTTTCGACGTCAGCAGAATAAAATAGACGTAGTCGGTGTCCGGGGCAGAGCGCAGCGCGTGGCACAGTTCAGGGCCGCTCATCCCCGGCATGACCCAGTCGCTCAGCACCAGGCGCAGCCGATGTTTGCGGCACAGCTCCAGCGCGGCTTCCCCGCAATCGGCTTCATAGACGGTAAAGCCATGCCGGCGCAGCGACGCGGCAAGCAATAGCCGTTGCGCCCTGCTATCATCGACAACAAGTATCGGCGGGCTTTCCGACGGGTCGGGCTCTTTGACTCCGGCCGCCATGGTCATGTGCTTGGTCATTTTGATCCCTCGTTACATCGCAATTCGCAGGTGCGCCTTAAGGAAGGATGAAGGTTAGAATTGGACCGAAAATGCACACGCCTTCTTAAAATCCTCTCCCTATATTCGGGGAGTGTTGAAAGTGACGTGGTATGGGGTTGATCCAATGGATTGGACACGGATCGAAGAATTGAGGGATGAGGTCGGGGATGAAGCGCTGGAAGAGATTCTGGAGGTTTTTATCAGCGAAATCGACGACTTCATTGATACACTGAACGCGCGGGACTCAGTGGCATCTCTGGCGGGCGACCTGCATTTCTTGCGTGGGGCCGCGCTGAATATCGGGTTCCAGGCACTGGCAGAGGCCTGCCAATCGGGCGAATCGATGGCCAAGGCCGGACAAGGCGCCGATGTGGATCTGACCGCTATCGTCGCGCGCTATGGTGAATGCCGCGCGGAACTTGCCACGCGGCACGCGATTCACTGAGGGTCAGACCAGAAATTCCGCCAATGTGACGTTTCCGGTAATGTCCTGATAGACGAAACCGCGGGCGTCCAATCTATCGAAAAGTTCATCAAAATTGCGCGCATCGCTGGTTTCAATCCCGATCAGGACTGAACCAAAATTGCGCGCCGATTTTTTCAGGTATTCGAAACGGGCAATATCGTCATCGGGACCCAGCAGGTTCAGGAAATCCTTCAACGCGCCCGGCCGCTGCGGCAGCCGCAGGATGAAGTATTTCTTTACGCCGGAAAACCGCTGGGCACGTTCCTTGACCTCGGGCAGCCGTTCGAAATCGAAATTGCCGCCAGAGGTGACACAGACCACCGTCTTGCCCCCAATCTCGGGCGCCAGATCGGCAAGGACATCCACCGCCAGCGCCCCGGCAGGTTCCAGCACGATGCCTTCGATATTCAGCATCTCGATCAGCGTGCAGCAAATCCTGTCTTCGGGGGCCGCGTGCACATGCGACGGGTCGGTCCCGGAGAGAGCCTGATAGGTCAGATCACCGATCCGGGCCACCGCCGCCCCATCGACGAAGTTGTCCACCTTGGCCAAGGTGACGGGCGC
Source organism: Paracoccaceae bacterium (assembly GCA_020425105.1). Classification (GTDB taxonomy): domain Bacteria; phylum Pseudomonadota; class Alphaproteobacteria; order Rhodobacterales; family Rhodobacteraceae; genus Meridianimarinicoccus. The sequence continues at coordinate 15,158 of JAGQRU010000245.1, read as the reverse complement.
ACCGGCAGCCAAAGCGGCGGCGAGGCTGGCCCCGCCCCGAGGCTCGACCAGACGCAAGGCCACCTGCGGCGCGACTTCTTGCAGGTATCGGCGCGCGCCTGAGGCCAGCCCGCCACCGCCCACCGGCAAAACCACCATGTCGGGCGCCCGCCCCAGTTGATCCAGCATTTCGGCGGCAACCGAGGCCTGCCCTTCGATCACGTCCAGATCATCGAAAGGCGCCAGGAAATGCCCGCCGACTTCCGCGCAATAGGCTTGCGCGGATGCCAGCGTGTCATCGAAATAGTCGCCGGTCAGCTTCACATCGATCGCGTCGCCACCGAATGCCTGGGTCTTCTGGATCTTTTGCAGCGGCGTGGTCACCGGCATGAAGATCGTCCCCCGCACTCCGAAATGGCGGCACACAAAGGCCACGCCTTGGGCGTGGTTCCCGGCGCTGGCGCAAACGAACTGATCCTGTTCGGGATGATCGGCGCGCATCTTGCGCATGGCGTTGAACGCGCCGCGGATCTTGTAGGACCGCACAGGCGACAGGTCTTCGCGCTTCAGCCAGATGTCCGCGCCGTAGCGGTCGGACAGAAAATCGTTACGCAGCAATGGCGTTGGCGGAAACAGCGCGCGCATCCGGGCGGTGGCGGCAAGGGCGGCATCGGCAAAAGAAGTCATGCGCGCATCTGGGGCCAGATGGCTGGCGATGGCAAGGCCGAAGACGCCGAATCTGTTCGCGGTCGGGTCAATGGGGCGCGACCGACGGCATGGGCGCATCGTGACGCCAGCGCAGGCCGCGCCCGGCCAGAACCTGCTGCGCGCGGACCGGATAGTCGGTGATGATCCCGTCCACCCCAATATCGACCATGCGATGGAAGTCGGGGACCTCGTTCACGGTCCAGACATTGACCAGCAAGCCCAGATCGTGCGCCCGGGTGACGTCCTGTTCGGTCACATCGCCGAAGTACGGGCACCAGACCTGGCCGCCCAGATCGGCCACCGCCTGAGGCAGCGCCCCGTCTGCCGGGGACAGCGCCAAGCCGTCCAGCCACGGCGAATTTGGAAAGATGTTCGCGCCGACCGGTTCCCTGCCGTGACGGATCTGGGTCAGATAGGACCGCGCCACCTGGGGCGCGGCCACCCGGAACGCACGCAGCACCCGCCAATCGAAGGACTGGACAACCGTGCGCTCCTCAAGCCCGAATTCCCGCAGCGGTCGCAATGTCATGGCGGTCAGCTCCTCCGGGCTGGCGGTGGCGAGCGGATCGGCGGCGAAGGATTTGATTTCGATATTCAGCCAGAACTCCGGCAGCGGCGCAATCAGGTCGCACAGATCCGCCAGCGATGGGATGCGAAGCCCAGGCATGCCGGTCTGTTCAGGAAACAGCGCGGCATAGGCGCTGCCCGGCCGGATGCCGCCGACATCGTAGCTTTGCAGGCCATGGAAGCTGAGGTTGCGCACCAGCGGACCGTCCTTGACAAGCCAGTCGCCACGCATGTCGCGGGTGATGTCGCGCCACAAGCGCGGATTATGGGTCAGGACCGCAACCCCATCGCGTGAGGCCAGAACATCGACCTCTATCGCATCCAGCCCAATATCTATCGCGTACTGGAACCCCGTCATGGTGTTTTCCGCATACACCCCGCGTGCGCCGCGATGGCCAAACACATGCACCACATCTGCGGTCCTGCGCAGAGCCTCGATCCGACCGCTCATGCCAGCCGCCGCCCGGTCTGCGGGTCGAAGAAATGCAAATCGCCCGGTCGGGCATTCAGGCGCACCTGCCCGCGGCCTTGGGACAGCCGGTGCACGCCGGGCAAGCTGGCGGTAAAGGCATCGGCGCTTCCCGCAAGACGGCCGTGCAACAGGGTATTGGGCCCCAATGGTTCGGCAAAGGACACCTCTAGCACCAAGGGTCCATCGGGATCGAGAGCCAGATGTTCGGGCCGCAGCCCCAACGTCACCGGCCCGGCCTGCGCTGCCGGGGCGGTCAGCGCCGCACCGTTTGCCAGTACCGCCTGCCCGTTGCCGGTGGTGGCCTCTATGACATTCATCGCCGGGCTGCCGATGAACTGCGCGGCAAACAGCGTTTCGGGGCGTTCATAAACGTCGAGCGGCGTGCCGATCTGTTCGGCAACCCCGCCATTCATCACGATCATGCGGTCCGCCATGGTCATGGCTTCGACCTGGTCATGGGTCACGTAAAGCGATGTCACCCCCAGCTTGGATTGCAGTTCGCGAATTTCCAGCCGCATCTGCACGCGCAGCTTCGCATCCAGGTTGGACAGCGGTTCGTCGAACAGAAACAGCTTCGGCTGCCGCACGATGGCACGCCCCATCGCAACACGCTGGCGCTGTCCGCCGGACAATTGCCTGGGCTTGCGGTCCAGATAGTCGGAGAGTTGCAGAAGATCGGCCGCCTGCGCGACCTTCCGCGCAATGTCGGCTTTCGGAATGCCCGAGATCTTCAGGCTGTACCCCATGTTCTGCCGCACCGTCATATGCGGATAAAGAGCGTAGTTCTGAAACACCATGGCGATGTCACGATCCATGGGCTCCTTTTCATTCATCCGGGCGCCGTCAATGCGCACCTCGCCGTCGCTCACGCTTTCCAGACCCGCCACCATCCGCAGCAGTGTCGACTTTCCGCAGCCGGACGGCCCGACGATCACGATGAATTCGCCATTTTCAATGGCGACGCTGATCCCGCGGATCACCTCGGCCGGACCGAACCGTTTCTTGACGTCTATAAGATCGACCGTTGCCATTTTCCTATTTCTCGCTGTCCACGAGCCCACGGATGAAAAGTTTCTGCATGGAAATCACCACGATCACCGGAGGGATCATCGCCAGGATCGACGTCGCCATGATGACCGGCCAATCCGCGATGTCGTCGCCGGACGGGAACATCTGCTTCAGGCCCATGACGATCGTGTTCATCGCCGGGTCCGTCGTGACCAGCAGGGGCCACAGATACTGGTTCCAGCCATAGATGAAGAGGATCACGAACAACGCCGCGATATTCGTGCGGCTCATCGGCAGGACGATATCCCAGAAAAACCGCATCGGCCCCGCGCCATCGACCCGCGCGGCTTCGGCCAGTTCATCCGGGATGGTCAGGAAAAACTGCCGGAATAGGAAGGTGGCGGTCGCCGATGCGATCAGCGGAAAGATCAGCCCGCCATAGGTGTTGAGCATCCCGAACCGCGCCACCACCTCATATGTGGGCACGATCCGCACCTCCACCGGCAGCATCAGGGTCAGAAAGATCAGCCAGAAGAACAGCGACCGGGCCGGAAACCGGAAATAGACGATGGCGAAGGCCGACAGGATCGAAATGACGATCTTTCCCACCGCGATCCCCGTCGCCATGACCAGCGAGTTGAACAGCATCACCGCTACCGGAACGTTCACCCCGGAAAACAGCGCCTTCTGGTAGTTCTCCAAGAACCGGTCGCCCGGCAAAAGCGGCATGGGCGGGCGGGCGATCTCTGGCTGGCTGACGGTCGAGGCCACGAAGGCAAGCCAGATCGGAAAGAATACCACCAGCACCCCGAGGATCATCGCCACATGGGTCAGCCAAAGTGCGGATCCCCGTTTTTCGACCATGCCCGGCGCGGGATCGCTGCGGCGGGCAGATGTTTCTGCACGCGCGGTCAATAGTGCACCCTCTTTTCGATCACCTTGAACTGAAGCACGGTCAGCAACCCCACAATGATCAGCAGGATCACCGATTGCGCCGATGACGACCCCAGATCCTGGCCCACGAACCCGTCGGCATAGACCTTGTAGACCAGGATCGTCGTGGCCTGCTGCGGGCCTCCGGACGTGATGGTGTGGATCACCCCAAAGGTTTCGAAGAACGCATAGACCACGTTGACCACCAGCAGAAAGAAGGTCGTGGGCGACAGCAGCGGCAGCACGATGGTGAAGAACCGGCGCCAGAAGCGCGCGCCGTCGATGGCCGCCGCTTCGATCACCGACCGGGGTACGGCCTGAAGCGCGGCAAAGAAGAACAGAAAGTTATAGCTAATCCGCCCCCACGAGGACGCCACGACAACAAGTCCCATCGCCTCGGCCCCGTTCAGGACATGGTTCCAGTCATACCCAAGCTGGCCCAGATACCAGGCGACCACGCCGATGCGCGTATTGAACATGAAAAGCCACAGCACACCTGCCACGGCCGGGGCCACGGCATAGGGCCAGATCAACAGCGTCCGGTACGTGCCCGCACCTTTGATCAGGCGATCCGCCAGCACGGCCAGAAAGAGCGCAGGCACCATCGACACCAATGTGACGAGCCCTGAAAACACCGCCGTCGTGCCAATTGCGGTGCGATAATACGGATCGCTTAGCAGATATTCGAAATTCCCCATCCCGACGAACCGCGACGACAGCCCGAACGGATCCGGCAGGTACAGCGATTGCCACACCGCCTGTGCCGCCGGATAGAAGAAGAACACTGCAGAAATCACGACCTGCGGCGTGATCAGGCACAGCGGCAGAAGCCAGCCCTGAAAGGTGACGCGCTTTTCCATCGAAGCCTCGGGAAACTGATCCGGGCGGGTGTGTGGGCACCCGCCCGGGAAAGGGCCCTGACGTTAGCGGTTGGCCTGCTCAAACCGGCGCAGGAGCTGATTGCCGCGACCGACCGCGCTGTCGAGGGCTTCTTGTGCCGTCTTGTCTCCGGCCCACACCGCTTCGAGTTCCTCATCGATGATCCCGCGGATCTGATCGAACGACCCCAGACGCAGACCCTTGGAATTGGCGGTGGGTTGATTGGCGGTCATCTGGATCACAGCGACATCGGTGCCGGGGTTCGCGTCATAGAACCCTTCCGCCCGGGTCAGCTCTCCGGCCGCGACCGTGATCGGCAGATATCCGGTATCCTGATGCCATTTGGCCTGAATTTCCGCCGACGACAGGAAGTTCAGAAACGCTGCGACGCCTTTGTATTCCTCGGCCTCATGCCCCTGCATGACCCAGAGCGACGCACCGCCGATGATGGTGTTCTGCGGCGCACCTTCGACCCCCTCCCAATAGGGCAGCGGACGCACGGCGAAGTCGAATTGCGCCTCAGCCTTGATGCCGGCATACCCTGCCGAGCTTTCGGTGAAGAGCGCGCAATCGCCGGCGCGGAAATTCGCGCCGCCTTCGTTGCGGCGGCCAGCATAGATGAATTTGCCGTCTTTCGCCCAGTCGCCCATGGTCTGGATATGCTGCACCTGAAGCGGACCGTTGAAGGTCAGCTCGGTATCCAGCCCGCCGAACCCGTTGTCTTTTGAGGCAAACGGAACGTTATGATAGGCAGACAGATTTTCCAGATGGATCCAGCTTTGCCATGCGGTGGTCAGCGGGCAGTCTTCCCCGCCGGCCTTCAACTGTTCCAGAACCTCGCCAACCTTTTGCCAGGTCGACAGATCGGCATCCGGATCGACACCCGCCGCGGCCAGCGCATCGCGGTTGACCCACAGGACCGGCGTGGAGGAATTGAACGGCAGGGACAGCATCTGGCCATCTTCGGTGGTGTAATAGCCTTTCACTGCACCAATATAGGCGTCGGGGTCGAAATCGGCCCCCGCATCCGCCATTAGTTCATAGACCGGCTTCACCGCGCCCTTGGCGGCCATCATCGTGGCGGTGCCCACTTCGAACACCATCAGGATCTGCGGCTGTTCCCCGGCGCGGAACGCCGCGATACCGGCGTTCAGCGTTTCGGAATAGTTGCCCTTGTGGCTCGCCACCACCTTGTAGGCATCCTGACTGTTGTTGAAGGTATCGACCTGTTCGGCGACCAGATCACCCAGACGCCCCGTAAAGGCGTGCCAGAACTGAATTTCGGTTTCGGCCATGGCGGCATAAGGCGCCAGCAGAACGGGTCCGGCCAGGACCGCCCCAAATACGGAATTCTTCATGTGCTTCTCCCGGTTGCTGGTTCGCGACCTCGTCATGGCTGACTTCGAATCGCGACCTGCTCCCCCTCTAGAGCAAGATTGCCATAATAAAGTGACATTGTGACCATCATTATTATAACCTATCATTATACATGTCGAAGTCTTGGAGGATCAGCCATGCGCCTGAGCATGCGTCAGCTCGAAGCGCTCAGTTCTGTGGCCGAACAGGGATCCATGACACGGGCCGCGGCGGATCTGGGGATCTCGCAACCGGCCGTCAGCCGGCTTCTGGCAGATCTGTCGACGCAACTTGGCTTCGAATTGTTCGAACGACGCGATGGCCGGCTGGTTCCGACTCAGGAGGCCCGCTTCCTGCTGCCCGACATCAACCGGTTGATCGAACGCCTGGACCATCTGGGCGAAGTCAGCCGCAACCTGACAGACCGCAAGGCCGGGCATCTGCGGGTCGCCTGCCTGCCCGGCTTCGCCACCAGTCATCTGCCTGCGGTGCTGGCGGATTTCCTCGCCAATCGTCCGGGGGTCACGGTCACCGTGGAGCCTGACCGGCCGGAACGCATCATGGAATGGATCATCGGCGAGCAATACGACTGCGGTATCACCGACGGCTTCGAAGGGCACCCAGCAGTGCACAGTGAAATCGTCGAAATCCGGTCGGTGTGCATTCTGCCCCGGGGGCATCCGCTCACCAATCGCGCGGTCCTGCGGCCGCGGGATCTTTATGGGCAGAAAATCATCCATACCCGCCGTGACAGCCCGTTCTTCCGCGAACTGAACGACGCTTTCGCGCAGGAAGGTGTCAGCCTGAAGTCCCGGATCGAGACCCGTCAGTTCACCGCTGCCTGTGAACTTGTGGCCTTGGGGTTGGGCGTGGCAGTGATCAGTCAACTCGATGCCGCGGGGTATGTTGACCGGGGCATTGTGTGGCGCCCGTTCGTCCCGTCAATCCCGCACCGCCTGGCGCTGGTGCGCCCAATTCACAAGCATCCGTCCATGATCACACTGGAATTCATGGAGATCTTCCGGGCTAGCCTGACGGGATTCGAAGGCAATGACCGCAAGCGTTTTTAGTTATCACTTGATTTTTGGTTGCGGGGGCGTGCAACCAACGATACCTGCGATTGGTCGAACGCCAGATCCCCAAGCTCGCAGCGTAATGTAACTCGTTGCCGTCGTTTGGAAACCCCGATTTTCGAACCACACACACCTCGCATTTAGCTCCAGAGATTGGTTAGCCCCTAAAGGGCACGAGGTTTGTTCCCACGGTTTGACGGTGGGCTCCATTCGCTGGAATGGAATGAAGCATTCATTATGGGACAATCGCGTCACGGCTGTGCCACGACCACGCACGCTACCCGCGCAACAATAATGTGGGATAGCCCGCCACTGATGGTGTGGATGGCCCGACCCACAGCATCGCATTGTGCCCGGATGGGTCTGGATACAGCGCCCCGAAAGGAGCCGTCCATAGAACACCCATCCACAACATCGAGCGCCTGCTTGCTTCTGCTCAAGACCTGCCAGACGCCGCGCGACCAGTGTTGTGGACAGGCTGGCGGCACAGTTCCGAGGCACGCAGGATCAGATCGAGGACGTGGCCGCACGGATCGGCGAGGTGCAAGCCGGTGACGCGCTTGCACGCCGTCTGGCAACGGTGCCCGGGGTCGGCGCAATCTCGTCCAGAGCCTTCGCCGTGACGACACCAGACGTGAGCGCCTTCCGACGCGGTCGCGATTACGCAGCCTTGTTCGACCTGACGCCCCGGTCCCATTCGAGCGGCGGCAAGGAAAGGCTGGGACGGATCTCGAAGGTCGGCAACTTCCAACTGTGCCGATTGCTATACCCGGGCGCCATGGCGGGATCCCGTCCGCTGATCTGCCACGCATCTCGGCTGATCAAGGCGGCTTGGCGAGTTGCGGGAACGTATGGCGCGACGCTTGGCGGCCACAGGCTCAGAGCCAGGTCGAAGACTCGATTGACGTTCTGTGAAATAGTCACTAGTAAGTAATTGATCACTAACTAAATGATATCGAGTGATGCGAAAATCAGCAGAGTTGCGCAAGGCCGAGATCGTCGCGACCGTTCTCGAGATGGCGGACCGGATCGGCCCGGATCGCGTGACCACGGCAGCGGTCGCGCAACAGATCGGAGTGACCCAGGCGGCGCTGTTTCGGCACTTTCCGTCCAAGGCAGAGCTTTGGGGCGCGGTCGCCGAGCATGTCACCGACACGCTGGCGACGGCTTGGGAGGCAGCACTTGAAGATGTTTCGGATCCGTTGGAGCGGGTGCGCGCGCTGGTGGCGGCCCAACTTGGGGTGATCGCGCGCACGCCCGCGATCCCGATGCTTCTGTTCTCGCGGGAATTGACCACCGAGAACGAGGTTCTGCGCGGCGCCTTCCGAGAGCGCCTCGGCGTGTTTCACGAAACGCTCGAGGCAGACCTCGCCGCCGCACAGTCACAGGGCCGGATAGCGGCCGATCTCCGGCCGCGCGATATCGCCTACCTGCTGAGTTCGCTAGTTCAGGGCGCCGCGATCCGCTGGGCGCTCGGGCCGCGCACCACATCAATGGAAGAGACGGGGCTCGCGCTGCTCGATGTGCAGCTACGCCTCCTCGAATGCAGGAAGGACCGCTGAGAGATGCGCAAGAGTTGGTTTGTCGTCGGGGTTGCCGCAATTGCTCTGGCGGGTGGGATCTGGGTGATGCGCCATCGCCCGCTGCCGGTGCAGGTGCTCTCGCCGGAGACCGACGTCACTTTGCGACTCTATGGTCTGGGAACCGTCGAGGCACGTGTGCTGAGCGAGGTTGGCTTCGAGCTGGGTGGCGCCGTGCAGAGCCTGTCCGCAGATGCGGGCGATCGCGTTCTGGCCGGGCAGGAACTGGCGCGTCTGCATCCCGAGGAACAACAGGCGCGCGTGGCCCAAGCCGAGGCCGGGGTGGAAGCGGCACGCGCGGCGCTCGCCAAGGCGGAAGCGGCCCTGCCACGCGCTCAGGCGGTATTGTCACAACGCGAGGCGGCCAATACGCGCCAGCAGGAACTTGCACGAACGGACCGGGCCTCGAAGCAAAGCGCGGAGGAAACCCAGCGCGATCTCGATGTGGCGCGCGCCGATCTCGCTGTGGCCGAAACCGAACTGATGGTGCTGCGGGCTCAGGCGGCGGAGGCGGACGCCAATCTGCAATCGGCCCGCACGCTTCTCGAAAAGCACGTTCTGGCCGCGCCCTATGATGCCCTGATCATTGCGCGCAAGGCCGAGGCCGGCACGGTGGTCAAGGCGGGTGACACGATCTTCAGCCTGATCGATCCGCAGACGATCTGGATTCAGGCCTATATCGACGAGGAGCGCGCGGGCCAGCTTGCGCTGGGGCAGGTGGGCGCCATCCGTCTTCGTTCGCGCCCGCAACAAGAGTTTCATGGCAACATCGTGCGGATCGGGTTGGAAAGCGACCGTGTCAACGAGGAGCGCAAGGTCTGGCTCGCCTGCACGGATTGCCCCGCCGAAATGTATCTGGGCGAACAGGCCGAGGCTCTGGTCACGACCGGTCATCGCGATCGGGCCTTGATGGTGCCCGAGGTCGATATCATCGGCTTTGATGGCGCGTCGGGAACGGTCTGGATCGCGCGGGATGGGGCGCTGGCACAGGCGACCCTGGAGTTCGGTGCGCGCGACGATCTGGGGCGTGCCGAAGTGACGGGCGGGTTGCCGGAAGGGGCGAAAATCGTCTCGCCAGTTCCCAAGGATGCGGTCGAAGGCCGCAAGGTTCGCATCGGGGCAGGCGCATGAACCTCGCGCTCAAGGACATTCGGCACAGTCTCTTTCGCTTTATCCTGACCTGTTTCGGGCTGGGGTTGCTGATGACTGTCGTGCTGGCGATGATCGGGATCTATAACGGTCTCGTCTCGGATGCGCTGGCCGCGGTGAAAGCGCCGCGCGCGGATCTCTGGGTCGTCGAGGCCAATACGCAGGGGCCCTTTGCCGAGGCGTCTTCGCTGCCTGCCGCGACACGCGATGCGGTCGCGCGTCTTCCGGGGATCGCCGAGGCGGGCGCGATCACTTACCAGACCATCGAAGCGCAGCACGGGACGCAGACGCTCCGGCTATATGTCATCGGTTACGAACGGGGTCGTCCCGGAGGTCCGTCCACCGTCACCGAGGGGCGTGGGCTTGGGCGCAGTCATTACGAATTGGTGGTCGATCGAAAGTCAGGGCTTGAGGTGGGCGACACGATCCGTCTTGGACGCAACCGGTTTACCGTCGTCGGGCTAACGGAAGACGCGATGAATTCCGGTGGTGATCCCGCAGTTTTCATGACGCTTTCCGACGCGATGGCCCTGCAGAGCGAACTCGATCCCGCAGCCGAGCGGGTCCGCGCGGCCCGTGGAGCGGCCTCGCCTGACGCCAGCAATGTCGCGGCAGTCATCGCACGGATCGAGTCAGATGCAGATGTCGCGCGGGTGGCTGCGACGATCCGGCAATGGAAACATCTGGGCGCTCTGACCCAAGCGCAGCAAGAAGAGCTCCTGCTCGCTTCGGTCGTCGATCGCGCGCGCCGACAGATCGGGCTGTTCCTGGGGATCCTGCTCACCGTCTCGGCAGTGGTGATCGCGCTGATCATCTACACGATGACGATGGAGAAGCTGAAACAGATCGCGACGCTCAAGCTGATCGGCGCACCGGATCGCACGATCCTCGGTCTGATCGTCCAGCAGGCGTTGATCCTGGGTGCCTCGGGCTGGGCGATCGGGCTGTCGTTGATCCTGCTGGTGAAAGACAACTTCCCGCGTCGGGTGGTGCTGGAACCAACCAACGCTTTGGTGCTCTTCGGGATCATCATCCTTGTCTGCATCCTGGCATCCGGATTGGGGATCCGCGCCGCGCTCAAGGTCGATCCCGCGACGGCGCTGGGAGGTTGAAATGGCGATTGGTGATCTTCTCGTCGATGTGTCGGGTGTGGCCAAGCATTACGGCGAGGGCGAAACGCGTGTCGATGCTTTGCGCGCGGTCGATTTGCAGATCCATGCAGGTGAGGTTGTGGCGATGCTCGGCCCTTCGGGGTCGGGCAAGACCTCGCTGCTCAACATCATCGGCTGCATCGTCGATCCGTCCGCAGGCCGGCTCGTGCTCGATGGCGAGACGGTGTTTGATGGCCGCTGGCTGCGTGGCAACCTGCGCCAATTGCGGCTCGACAAGATCGGTTTCATCTTTCAGGCGCATAACCTTTTGCCCTTCCTCACCGCCGAGGAGAACGTCTCTGTCGTGCTCGATCTCGCAGGGTGGAAACCCGCGGCGGCGCAAACGCGGGCGCGAGAACTGCTGGACTATCTCGAGGTCGGACACCGCGCCGGGGTAAAGCCTGCACATCTGTCGGGCGGAGAGGCACAGCGCGTCGCCATCGCGCGCGCTCTGGCGAACCGACCCCGGATCATCCTTGCCGACGAGCCGACGGCTGCGCTCGATTCCGTGCGCGCTCAGCTCGTGATGGACCTCTTGCGCAAGCTCGCCGTCGAACAGGAAGCCTGCATCCTCACCGTGACACATGACGAGAAGATCTTCGACCGCTTTGATCGGCTGATCCATCTGCGCGATGGGCGCCTGAGCACGGAGTAAGGCACGCGGCCGCCACCCCGGGAGGCTTGGGGTGCGGTGAAAAAGCGTGGTCCAGGCAGCAGGTCAGGATGCGCCCCCGTTTCCCAGCTTCATGTTCTGCGCGGATGGCGAATGGCTGACTCGCAAACACGGGCCGTCGCGACGTAGGCAACGGAGGAAGGTCCACATCGCCTTGGACACTAAAACCGGCAACATACGCGCAGTCGACTCCACCTCGAGCCGTCACGGAGACAGCCCTTTCCTGCCCGCCTTGCTAGAGCAAATTCCCGAGACGAGGCGATAGCTACCGTCATCGCGGACGGCGCCCATGACACGCGACGATGCCACTGTGCGATCATGGACCGAGACGATCATGCCGTCATGCCAATCCGCCGGAACGGGCACAGCTGGAAAGAAGGTTGCCCCGCAGCCTCAGCCTGGAACGAGATCTTGCACGCGACGCGACGCCTTGGATGAGCGCTCTGGAAGCGATGGACTGACTATCACGTCCGAAATCGGGGCGGGGCTCACATGAATCGCCTGAAGCTCTTTGGCGAGCGGATCATATCGCGAGGCCCTGACCGCCAGGCCGCCGAAATCCAGATCCGCATCCTTCGCGGCTGTGCTCGAACTGGTGGCGCCTGCCGCTTAGTTATGAACTGCTTCCCGGCCCTCGGCCGCGCAAAGATTGAGGCTATTGTCTGAAGGTTGACGGGAAAGGAGACCGTCAGCCCGAACGTTGATTGGCACGACAACGGCCCGTCTCGCATTCATAAAATCAGTATTTGAAATGCCAATTCATAGAAGATAGCATGAGACGCAAGTTCAAGCTCGTGAGAATCCCATGCCCTCCGCCGCATCTTCCCAAACCAGGGCGGCCCCGCTCACCGTTCGCCGCTGGGCGCCCAAAACCCGCATGATACGCGGCTGCTGGAATATCCCCCCCCCCGGACGCCCCCGTCGTCACGCCCGACCTCGTGCTTGCCCCTCCTTGCCGGCTGGAGGGCGGACGGCGATCACCTCGGCTCTGGCGGAAGGCTCCTTCGACCGGACGCTTGCGGCTCCCAGGCCGAGACCTTTCGGTGTCGGGGGTGAGCTTCTGGCGGCGCGACTTACCGCGATCCATCCACCACTCCACGATATCCGCCTCGACCTGATCTTGACCGAGGCCGCAGCACAGACGGAACGAGACCTGACATGACGACAAGCTCGGAACAGATGCGGACCTGGAACGGTCCAGCCCTCCTGACCTTTGGGTTTCGCCCCTTCTTTCTCGGGGCCGGGCTATGGGCTGCGAGTGCGATGACGCTATGGCTCCTGATGCTCTCGGGTGCGGCGGAGCTACCGACACGCTTCGATCCCGTGACCTGGCATGCGCACGAATTGCTGTTCGGGTATCTTGGGGCTGTGATCGCAGGATTTCTGCTTACGGCAGTCCCCAATTGGACAGGGCGTCTTCCTGTCGTCGGCTGGCCGCTCGGCATTCTGTTTCTCCTTTGGGTGATTGGTCGCATTGCGATTGCTGTCGCGATCTACCTTCCGGTTTGGAGCGTGGCTCTGGCAGATCTTGCCATGCCCGTTGTATTGGTCGGCGTCCTGACGCGCGAGATCGTCACGGGCAAGAACTGGCGCAACCTGATCGTCCTAGGAATGCTCATCACCTTTACGCTCGCGAATGCGACGTTCCATTGGCAAGCAGCAACAGGCGCCTTCGCTGCTGGCGATCTCGGGCTCAGGGCTGGGCTCGGAGCCGGGATCATGATGATCGCCGTCATCGGGGGGCGTATCATTCCCTCGTTTACCCGAAACTGGCTGGTCAAGCGACGCGAGACCCGGCTCCCAACCCCGCCGATGCAGCGGTTTGACCGGGCTGCCCTGCTCATTCTTCTGGTCGCCCTGCTGTTCTGGGTGGTTTCCCCCGAAAACCTCATCTCCGGTGCGATCCTAATTGCGGCCGGCGTCACGCAAGCGATACGCTTGGTCCGGTGGGCCGGGAGGCACACCTTGTCCGAACCGCTGGTCTGGGTCTTGCACGCCGGCTATGCTTTCCTCGCACTCGGAGCCTTGGCTCTTGGTTTTTCCACCTTCTGGCCGGGCCTTCTGACGCAAGCCGCGGCCCAGCATGTCTGGATGGCCGGCGCAATCGGGCTGATGACGCTGGCGGTGATGACCCGGGCGACATTGGGGCATACAGGCCAGACCCTGACCGCGGGAACAGGAACGCGGACGATTTATCTCGGCCTGATCGGTGCCGTCCTGGCGCGGCTGATAGCCGGTCTTGCGCCCGGAGCTGCCGGGGCGCTCTACGCGATTTCGGGCCTCTGCTGGATCGCGGCCTTCGGAGGTTTCGCGATCCTCTACGGACCGCTGCTCGTTCGTCCAAGGATGACGACGTGACGCTGTGGAATGATCTGAGCTTGCGCGCGCTGTTGTGACGTCCTGCGTCAGCCAGTCCTTGCCGATAGGTCCGCCACTTCGGCCGATCCCGGGGCGCGCCTCGGGCTGACCGGTTCTGGATTGTCCTGTTCGGCGTTGTCGATTGCCGTCGTGATCTGGCGGATCGTGGCGGCCGGGCGGGCCGCTGTCATCTGGATCTCTCTACGAGTCCGGATCGTCGATCAATGGGTTAGGCTTTGCAAATCTCTCGAGATCCTGTTGATCGCTGATGTTGACCCGATTGCCCTGGACAGTGACGCCATAGGCCTGCAACCCCCTGAAGGCGCGGCTCAGGTTCTCGGGGGTCATTCCGAGGTAGGACGCCAAACGACGTTTCTCGAACTCCAGGTCGAACTGGGAACCAGCCCCCACACGCGCCTGCAGCCGAAGAAGATAGTTCGCAAGTCGCTCCTGAGAGGTCCGTAATTTCAGCTCCTTCTTGGTCTTCACGACGGAACGGTAGCACTGCGCCAGCTCTGCCACGATGGCGCGCGCGAAGAAGTTGTCGACGTCAAATATGTTGCGCACGTCCTGACTGGGGATGAGAGCAATCCGGCTTTTTTCCAAGGTTCGGGCCGACATCAGGTAGGGCGCGCTCTTGATCGACGCCGCGAGGATGAACGTCGACACCGGCCGAGCGGTCGCCATGCTGGTTTCCCTGCCGTTCCAGACCGAGAAGAGATCGACGGACCCAGAAAGGACGACATGCAGAAAATCGCTTGGTTCTCCCTCGGTTATCAGTTCGATCTGCGGAGGAAAGTTCTGAACGTAGGCGCCGCGCATCAGCGTGCTGAAGTGCGCGTCATCCATGCCCGAAAAGAGGTCCAGCCTCCGGACATCGGGAGAATCTGATTCTGGTATGCCCAATCGCACGGCCACCCTCCGCTTGATATTCATCACTCTATCAATTGATAAATGTCAATATGAGTTCCGGACTCTTCAACTCAAACATTCTACAAGTTTCAATCGACAAGTCGTAATATTTCCGCAACCCATTTATTTTTACAGGAAATTACCGATTACATGATCTAAATCAAGAAGATCAGTTACTCTGGGTTGCATGTCTGACGGCGATCCCTTTTGGGGCGGAAGCAATGACAACACCGGAGGCTCTGTCATGCAGACCACAGCCACAGCCTCGCGCTCGGACCAGACTCGAGCCCTCGGGCTTAGCACGGTAGCCTTCACTGCCTGTTTTGCAGTGTGGACGATCTTTTCCATCATCGGTGTCGC
>JAGQRU010000026.1 GCA_020425105.1 Paracoccaceae bacterium | reverse complement strand
AATGGATCATCGAGGTTTCAAGCGCTTCTTCCGCCGACATGGGTGGCAGCAGCCCCGGCAGGCGCGCGGCCAGCATGGATTTTCCCGATCCGGGCGGGCCCGTCATCAGCAGGTGGTGACGTCCCGCGGCGGCGATTTCCAGCGCGCGCTTGGCCCGTTCCTGGCCTTTGACATCGCGCAGATCGCCATGGCCCTGATCGACGCAAACCTCCCCCGGGCGCGCGTCGGGCAGCGGCGCCTGACCGGTGAAATGGCGCACCACCTCGCCCAGCGATCCGGCCGCCAGCACCTGGGCATTGCCAACCCAGGCGGCTTCGGCGCCGCAGGCGCGCGGGCAAAGCAGCGCCCGGTCTTCGGCGGCGGCGGCAAGGGCGGCGGGAAGGGCGCCCGCCACGGGCAACAGGGTGCCGTCCAGCGACATCTCTCCGAGTGCGACGGTTTCGGCGATCTCTTCGCGCGGCAGGATCTCCAGCGCCGCCAGCAGCGCCAGCGCGATGGGCAGATCGAAATGCGCGCCCTCCTTGGGCAGATCGGCGGGGGAGAGGTTGATCGTCACCCGTTTCGACGGCAGCGCGATCGACATGGAGGTCAGCGCGGTACGCACCCGGTCGCGCGCTTCGCTGACCGCCTTGTCGGGCAGCCCGACGATGGAAAAAGCGGGCAGGCCGGGCACGACGGCGCATTGCACCTCGACCATGCGCGCCTCGATCCCTTCAAAGGCCACCGTAAAGGCCCGTGCCACCATTGCCGTGCTCCCCGGTTCTGCAACAGGGTTAACAGACGTCAATGGAGGTTTAGGTTGGGTTAATGGCCTCCGCGCCGGGCCAGGAAATCTGTGGATAATCCAGATCGTAGGCCGCCTGATGCGGTCCCTGCCGCAGGCCCAGATCGCGCCATGCCACGAATGCCGGATCGCTCAGATGCGCCGCCACATAGGCCCGGGCCACATCGCCTGCGGGCAGGCTGTATCCGGCGATGCGGGCCGCGATGGGCGCATAGAACGCATCGGCGATGGAATAGGTCCCGCAAAGCCAGGGCCCCAGCGGCGCAAACCGGTCCCGGGCGGCGGTCCAGATCGTCTCCAGCCGGGTAAGATCGGCGCCGACCGCTTCGCTGACCGGCACGTCGCGATAGGCCACGCGCAGGTTCATCGGGCAGGCCTGCCGCAGCGGGCCAAAGCCCGCATGCATTTCCGCCGCCAGGCCGCGCGCCAGCGCCCGCGCCGACGGATCGGCCGGCCACAGCCCCGCATCGGGAAAGCGCGACGCCAGTTCCTCGGCGATGGCCAGACTTTCGCAGACCACCGTGCCGTCGGGCAGCTTCAGCGCAGGCACGGTACGGGCGGGGGCGAAGCCCGCCATCAAGCGCGGGAAATCCGGGGTGTAAAGATCGCCGAATTCGAGCGAAGCCGGCAGGGCGAAGCGTTGGACCAGCAGCCCGATCCGCATGGACCAGCTGGAATGCGCGGGATCGGCAAGGGCGAGGGAATATGTCATGGGCCGACGCTACACGCCGTTTCTGCGCCTGCCAAACGACGATTGTTGAACGTGTCCATCACGGGCGGTGATTGATCGTATCCGCCCGCCAGCGGACACCGTCGAAATGCAACCGGGTCACGGACAAGTTGTCGATCGGCTGGGCGAAACAGTCCACCGCCGGGATGCCTCGGGCACGCTGGATCTGAGTCAGGATGACGCCGAAATGGGCCACCACGATGATGTCGTCATGCCGTCCGTGCAGTGCCGCCACAGCGCCGTTGACCCGGGCGCACAAGGCGTCCCAGCTTTCGCCGCCGGGTGCTGCGACGCTGCCGGGGGTTTCCCAGAAGGCGCGGCAGCGGCGGGGGTCTTCGGCGTCGATCTCGGCCCATGGGCGGTTCTCCCAGCGGCCGAAATGGATCTCGCGCAGATCGGGCAGGGCGGCGAGCCGCGGACGCCCGCCCGCCACCGCATCGGCAGTCTGCCGTGCCCGCAGCAGGTCGGAGCACACGACCGGCGCGTCCGGCAGATAGGCGCGCAGCCTGTCCAGTTGCGCGCGATCCGAAAGATCGGCGGGCAAATCGGTCCAGCCGACCATCGTCTTGGCATGGGTCGGGCCATGGCGCACCCACCAAAGCGTCACCGGTTTATCCATCCGGCAGGTGCCCCTTCAGAACCAGCGGCAGCCCCGCCATCACCGCCACAGCCAGATCCGCCTGCCCCGCCACTGTCTGGTTCAGCCGCCCCTGAGCATCCCGGAACCGCCGCGCCAGCGCATTGTCCGGCACGATCCCTAGCCCGACCTCGTTGGTCACGCACACCACCTGCGCGGGGCAGTCCCGCAGCGCGCCGCACAGATCCGCCGCCGCGCGGTCCAGATCCGCTTCGGCCAGGAGCAGATTGCTGAGCCACATGGTCAGGCAGTCCACCAGCACGGTCTCCTCCGCCCCCACAGCGCGCAGCGCGTCGGCCAGCGCTTCGGGCGCCTCGACCAGCCGCCAGCCGCTGCCGCGCTGGTCCCGGTGCCGGGCGATCTTGGCGCGCATTTCGTCATCCCAGGCGCGCGCGGTCGCGATATAGCAGCGCGGCCGTCCGGTGCCGGTGACCAGCGCTTCGGCAAAGCGGGATTTTCCTGACGCAGCGCCCCCCGTTATCAGGGCCAGCCGGAAGCTCTCAGCGCGATTCATGATTTATTAATCCACCCCGCGCGCCGCTGCGTATCCCTGCCATCAGATCGAAACCGCTGCGCAAGCAGCGCCGATGCGGAGTAAAAGGCTTATGGCATTGGACGGATATGTGGATCAATCCTTGTCGCGCCGGGCGATGAGGGCCGAACTTCTGGATGCCGACACCGAACGCAGGCTGGCCTGTGCGTGGCGTGACCAGCGCGATGAAGAAGCGCTGCACCGGCTGATCACGGCCTATATGCGGCTGGCGATTTCCACCGCCGCGCGGTTCAGGCGCTATGGCGCGCCGATGAACGATCTGGTGCAGGAGGCCGGGCTGGGCCTGATGAAGGCGGCCGAAAAGTTCGACCCTGATCGTGGCGTGCGGTTTTCGACCTATGCGGTGTGGTGGATCAAGGCATCGGTTCAGGATTACGTGATGCGCAACTGGTCAATGGTGCGCACCGGGTCCACATCGTCGCAAAAAACGTTGTTTTTCAATATGCGACGGGTGCAGGCGCGTCTTGAACGCGAAGCGGCCGCGCGCGGAGAGGAGCTTGACAGTTCGCGGCTGAGACAGATGATCGCCCGCGAAGTGGGGGTGCCGCTGCGCGATGTCGAACTGATGGAAGGCCGTCTTTCGGGGGCCGATTATTCGCTGAACGCCAGTCAGGCCACGGCAGAGGACGGCCGCGAATGGATCGAGACGCTGGAAGATGACAGTCTGCAGGCCGAACAGATCGTCGAACAAAGCCGCGACGGTGCGCGGCTGCGGCAATGGCTGGCCGTGGCGCTTGATACGCTCAGCGACCGCGAACGGCATATCGTCTGCGCCCGCAAGCTGTGCGAACCGCCCCGGACGCTGGAAAGTCTGGGCCGTGAACTGGGCGTGTCGAAGGAACGGATCCGGCAACTGGAAACCGCGGCCTTTGCCAAGATGCGCAGCAGTCTGGAAGATCAATCGGCTGAGGTTCATCGCCTGCTGGGCTAGCTGTGTGCTGGGCACGGGCGTGGCGGCGGGTCAGATCGACGTCGCCGGGCTGGCGGCGCTGCCGCGCGCCGATATCGTGCTGCTGGGCGAAGTGCATGACAACGCCGCGCATCATCTGAACCAGGCGGCGGTGCTGCGGGCGCTGCGTCCCGCGGCAGTGGTGTTCGAAATGCTGACTGACGCCCAGGCACGCATCGCCAATTCCAGCGGCCTTGCGGGGGCCGATCTGGCCGCGGCGCTGGACTGGAGCACCTCCGGATGGCCCGCCTTCGACCTTTATGCGCCGGTCTTTGCCGCCTTGGGCGATGCGCGGGTCTACGGCATGGCGGTCTCGCGGGACGATGTGCGGGCGGTTTTCGATCAAGGCCCGGCGGCGGTGTTCGGGGCCGATGCGGGGCAATACGGGCTGGACGCGCCCTTGCCCGCGGATCAGCAGGCGGCGCGCCAGGATCTGCAGCGCGAAGCCCATTGTGACGCGCTGCCCGCCGATCTTTTGCCGGGGATGGTGGCGGCGCAGCGTCTGCGCGACGCTGCCTTTGCGCGCACAGCACTCCGGGCGCTGGCGGAAACCGGCGGCCCTGTCGCCGTAATCACCGGCATCGGGCACGCGCGGCGCGACTGGGGCATGCCGCTTTATCTGGCCCGCGCCGCGCCCGATGTCACGGTGCTGTCGCTGGGACAGATCGAACGCGGCGGCGGCGATGCCGACGATGCGCCGCCCTATGATCTGTGGCTGCTGACGGGCGCGGCGGAGCGTGACGATCCATGTGCCTCTTTCGCGGATTGACGCCGGGCAGATCCCGGTTGCCGGCCCCGCCGCCCCGGCCTAGGGTCCGCACGGGCTGAGGAGCGCGCGCGATGCTGGCTGGAAAACGGATACTTTTGATCATCGGGGGTGGCATCGCCGCCTATAAGTCGCTGGATCTGATCCGGCGCTATCAGGACCGGGGCGCCTCCGTCACGCCGGTGCTTACCCGCGCGGGAGAGGAATTCGTCACGCCGTTATCCGTGGCCGCTCTGGCCGGATCGAAAGTCTATCGCGATCTCTTCGATCTGACCGATGAGGCGGAGATGGGCCACATCCAACTGTCCCGTGCCGCCGACCTGATCGTGGTGGCCCCGGCCACGGCGGATCTGATGGCGAAGATGGCCACCGGGCAGGCGGGGGATCTGGCCTCGACCCTGCTGCTGGCCACGGACACGCCGGTCATGATCGCGCCGGCCATGAATGTGCGCATGTGGCAGCACCCCGCGACGCAGCGCAATCTGGCCACCCTGCGCGGCGACGGGGTGACGGTGGTGGGCCCCGATGACGGCGCCATGGCCTGTGGCGAATTCGGACCCGGACGCATGGCCGAACCGGCCGAAATCATCGCCGCGACCGAAGCGCATTTCGGAGCCGGGCCGCTGGCGGGGCGCCGTGTGCTGGTGACCTCGGGTCCGACCCACGAACCGATCGATCCCGTGCGCTATATCGCCAACCGGTCGTCGGGCGCGCAGGGCACGGCCCTGGCCCGCGCGCTGGCCGAACTGGGGGCGCAGGTGGTGTTTGTCACCGGTCCCGCCGATGTGCCGCCGCCCGCCGGGGTCGAGATCGTGGCGGTGCAATCCGCGCGCGAAATGGCCGATGCGGTGCAGGCCGCCCTGCCTGTGGATGCGGCGATTTTCGCGGCGGCGGTAGCCGATTGGCGGGTTGCGGGCGCGGGTGAGCGCAAGCTGAAAAAGGACGGGACCGGGGCGCCGCCGGCGCTGACCCTGGTGGAAAACCCCGACATTCTGGCCGGCGTTGCCCGCATGGAAACCGGGCGCCCGCCGCTGGTTGTCGGATTTGCCGCTGAAACCCATGACGTGATCGCCCATGCCACCGCGAAGCGGGCCCGCAAGGGGTGCGACTGGATCGTCGCCAATGACG